>CAZPEJ010000207.1:0-8352 GCA_964585465.1 uncultured Ardenticatenaceae bacterium | reverse complement strand
TGACATGAAATTTACAAAGTTTTTATTTCCAATAATGTCTATTAAACATTATCGGTATTAACTTTATGTCGCGCAGAGACGCGGAGGGGGAAAATCCTCTGCGGTTCTGCGCCTCAGTGCAAAAACTTTATTGGGTCTTTCAGGTTTTGTGGGGTTTGCCGTGAAACGTAAAACGTGACCAGAGAAATTTCACGTTTCACGTTTTACGTTTCACGTTTTATTGCTTGTCAACCCCCTGAGTTCCCAAAGAATCTGATTATTTAGGTACCGGGTGAGCTTTTTGCTGATAAACTAAAGTGTATGACTGCCTACGATTTATTTACGGCCGAATTTAAAGCCAATGCCCACGCGGTTTTTGCCCAAATGCGGCAGGAATCCCCCATTTATGCCCACCACGCCCCCAACGGCAGCACCATCTGGTACATTACCCGGTATGAAGATGTATCGGCCGTTCTCAAAGACCATGACCATTTTGTCAAAAACCCGGCCAATGCCACCCCGCGCCCGCGCAAAAAACCAGCCTTGCACCAGCGCATTAACGAAAATATGCTCTTTTCAGACCCGCCCGACCACACCCGCCTGCGGGCATTGGTGAACCAGGCTTTCACCCCGCGCCGTGTAGAGCAGATGGCCCCGCGTATTCAAACGGTAGCTAGCGAACTGTTAGACCGGGTATGGGCATACGGGGAGATGGATTTAATTCACGATTTTGCCCTGCCGTTGCCGGTGGTAGTCATCAGCGATCTGTTAGGGATTCCGGCGACAGATCGGCAACAAGTAGCGGATTGGTCACAAGCCATCATCTCTCCCGGCAGTCGGGGACTGAACTACAGCGCGCGGGAGCGCAAATTGAAGGCGTTTCTGGCTTATTTGCGCCAAATGTTTGCCGAACGGCAGGAAAACCCACAAGATGATCTGGTAACTGCTTTGGTACAGGCTGAGGAGGCAGGGGAAAAGCTGAGTGAAGCGGAGTTGTTTAGTATGGTGGCTCTGTTGTTGGTGACGGGGCACGAAACAACGGTCAACTTGATTGGTAATGGGTTGTTGGTTTTGCTGCAAAACCCGCCACAGCTGACTTGCCTCCAAACCACCATCCAACAGGCGTTGTCACAATCAGCTTCAGGGCGGATTCCGTTGCTGGAAACGGCCGTTGAGGAGCTTTTGCGTTATGACGGCCCGGTGGAAACCTCTACCACACGCTGGGTACGGCAAGATGTGGTGTTCAAAGGTCATTTACTGCGACGGGGAGATGTGGTGCGGGCGGTGATTACGTCGGCGAATCGGGATTCGGCCGTTTTCCCCCAGGCACAACAGCTTGATTTAACGCGCCAGGAAAACCGCCATCTGGCTTTTGGACAGGGCATTCATTACTGCCTGGGGGCTCCTCTGGCCCGGCTAGAGGCGACCATTGCCTTTACGGCCTTGCTCTCCCGCCTGCCCCATCTGCGTCTGAAGGAGCCAGAAACACCTTTACAATGGCGTTCGGGTGTTTTGTTTCGCGGCCTGGAAAAACTGCCCATTACTTGGACAGTTTGTTCGGCGTAAGGTTATATACTCACAAAGGGTATCAGTTTATATGTTTAACCAAACCCAATTTGAGATTCGCTGCGAGTGGGGGGAAGCCGGGGTTTTGCAATTAGCTCCCATTAGCGATGTGATTATTATTGTAGATGTGTTGTCGTTTTCTACTTGTGTGGAGGTAGCCACCCGGCGCGGGGCAGTGGTATATCCTTATCGAGGTGACAGGGAAACGGCCGTTACCTACGCAGCATCCCTCAACGCCACACTGGCAAGCAGGCGCGGCCAGGCAGGTTATACCCTGTCTCCACAATCATTAACCCAGATTCCGGCTGGTACCCGGCTGGTATTACCCTCTCCCAACGGCTCCGCGCTCACCCTCAGCACCGGCCAAACCCCTACCCTGGCAGGTTGTTGGCGCAACTATCGGGCGGTGGCTGCTGCCGCCCAACGTTTTGGTCGTCACATTGCGGTCGTTCCGGCTGGCGAGCGATGGCGGGATGGTAGTTTACGGCCGTCTTTTGAAGATTGGGCAGGTGCAGGAGCCATTATCAGTTGCCTCACCGGCCGACACTCCCCCGATGCCCAGGCGGCCCGGGCTACCTTTTTATCCCTCCAGGAGAGTTTGCCCCAACTGTTATTTGCCTGTGGTTCTGGGCAAGAATTAATAGCAGAAGGGTTTACAGAGGATGTTGCCCTGGCAGCTGCCCTGGATGTTTCCGACTGCGTACCTGTTTTAACCCAGGGTGTTTACCAAAAGGGCTGTTTTTGTTAAGAGTGAAATCTGCTAGAATGGAAGTTCATAAGGAGATAGTTTAATGGTAGCTGATTCTCAAACTGTGGATAGGATATTTAGCGAAGCCAAACATTTATCGCCAGAATACCGGCTGCGTCTTGTGCAAAGAATCATACAGACCCTTGTGTCATCCGCGCCTTCCAAGAAACCACAGCCTTTGTTCTTTGGTGAGTTTGGGGGAGATGAAACGTCTATGTCCAGCCTGGAAGATTTCGCTATAGCTGAATGGCGACCTAGCGATAAGGAATTAGATGGCTCATAAGTATGTCCTGGATACTCATGCCTTGATCTGGTTTGTTGAGGGTAACAAACGACTGAGTGAACCAGCAAAAGCAATTATGGCCGCATCTAATAGCCAAATGGTTTTGCCGCTTATCGCTTTGGCGGAAGCGGCCGTTATCATTGAACGAGGCCGAACAACCATCTCAGATATTTCACAGTTCCTTACTCGCGTCTATGCAGATTCACGCATTGAAATTTTTCCGCTCACCTTAGATGTGTTTGAGCGTAGCTTAACACCTGAAGCCCTCCAAATTCCTGAACTCCATGACAGATTTATTGTCAGTACCGGCCTTCATTTACAAGATTTGGGTGAAAGCGTACACGTTATAACAATCGATCAAGCCATCACCAACGCTGCCGTGCTGACTACAATTTGGTAATCTTTGCCACGTTTTAGTCGTTTAGGTTGTCAAAGCGGTTATTCCATGATCAACTCGGAAAGTGATTTAGGGAACGGCCGTTGGTGTGGGGGCGGGTTCGATGGTGATGAGGGTTTGGGCCTCGCTGTAGTTGTTGTCCCCCGATTCTCCCACTGTCACGGTGAGTTGGGCCGTGCCTAGCGTGTCTATTGGCAAAATAATTCGCGCTTCCCAATAGCCCCAGTAATCGGTGGTGGTTAAAGCCTGCCCCAAAACCCGGCCGTTATCCAGCAACAGTTCCACATTTACCGGCCCTTCGCGTACATTGAGAGCTGTCCCGTTGATAAATAGTTCTTGTCCGGCGATTATGCTTTTTCCAGCCACCGGATTTAACACCAACACCCCTTTGGCTGTTTCATCCCCCTGAGACAAAACGGTGATCGGCACCTGGGCTTCGCGCCAGTTGTCGCTGCCAATCTCGCCAAAATAGGCTACGGCGCAGGCCGGGCCAGTCAAATCTTCTGGCACTACCACAAACCCTTGCCAGTAAAAACCGCGACTGCTGTTCCCCAGGATAAAACTTTGCCGGGCTACTTCTTCCTGGCATTCATTGGCCCAGATGGAGATGGTGAGTTTGCTGTCAGCCGGGCGGAAAATTTGCCCATCAAAAAACATGGTAAAACCAGAAACGGCCGAATCTGCCACCATCGGCCGGGACAACAATAAGTAGCGGTCGGTTGTGTTTGTGGTGTCTAACGACAAATTGACCTGGACATCGTGGGTGTGCAAAATTTCCCCGCTTGGGGCATAAACCGTTGCCCGCACAAAGGCTGTGCCTGTCACAAAGGGGGGCAAAACAAACGACACATCCCAGGTATTATCTGCCTGAACCGTCGCCTGGGACTCCACCAACAGATGGCCGGTGCTACTGACCAGGGCAACAAACAGCTTTTGATTTTCTTCCCGTTGGATCAACCCCTGCACGGTGACTTCTTCGCCTAACAACCAGGTTGTTTCTTCGGCCGGGTCGGTGATATGCACAATGGCTGGCACGGGGGTAGGTGTGGCGGTGGGTAGGCGGGTGGGGGTGATGGTGGGAGGAACGGCCGTTGGGGTGAGCAGGGTTAAGTCGCGGGTGGGGGGTAACACGGTGCCTGAACCGGGAACGGCCGTTGCAAAAGCCGCCAGAGGCATGGTCGTGGGAACAATCGGGGCTTCTTGACGGCAAGCCACCAACCAGCTTAGAAAGCCAAGAGAAAAGAGGTAAACTAACTTTAATTTTCGCGCCATTCCAGATACCTTTACAAATGATCGTATTGCGTATGGTGTATTCAAAGAGAAGTTACACCATACACCATCAAATTTTGGCTCTTTAGGAACTCAGGGGGTTGACAACCAATGAAATGTGAAACGTAAAACGTGAAACGTGAAATTTCTCTGGTCACGTTTTACGTTTCACGGCAAACCCCACAAAATCCGAAAGACCCCAAATTGTTTGAGGTCCACCATGGGACTACCAATGATAAATTATAGCCGTTTTGCCCACATTGCCCCATCGGGCTACAATCCGCCCGCTTTATGGAATCATTATTTACCTGGCGTATAGATGAAATAACCTGGCCTCTGGCTATTAGCTGGTTATTGGGGGGAACGGCCGTTTTCCTGTTTGTTTTTCGTACCCAACCACGCTGGCGTTTGGCTGCCCTGGTATTCCTGGTGGCGGCCGGGTTCGTTCCCCTGGTGGCAGGCTCCCAGGCCAGCGCGTTGACCGCATGGCTGGTGTTGATGCTGGTCTGGGGGGTGGCCTGGACACTTTCTACCCCGGCCGACGACTCCGTGTGGCCCAAATTAAAGTGGCTGTTGTTGAGTGTGCCGTTTATCTGGCTGGCAGCCATTAACCAAACCAATCAACCCACTATGAGCCAAACGGCCGTTCTGCTGGCAGCCCTGCCACAACTCGGTGTGTGGCCGGTTCATGGGTGGCGGCAGATCAACACCCCAGCAACCGGTTTCACAGCCTTGTTACAAACCGCGCCAGTTCTGGCCGGGGCCGTCTGGCTGGCCCGGTGGCTGGTGCCCGCCAGCAGCCACAACCTGTTGGTGACGGTGGTGGGATTGGGCAGTTTGTTGGCAGGGGTATATCTGGTATGGCGGCATCTGGCCTCCCCCATCGTGGGAGTAGCTGTGACACAGGCTGGTTTCATCCTCCTGGCGGCCCAATGGGCCACACCATCGGCCGTTTTAGCAGAAACCCGCGTCTTGTTGCTGGTGGTCACCATTCTGGTTTTAACCGCCAACCAACCCATTGGCCGGGGCCGGTGGTGGCGAATCGTGCCTCCCCTGGTGGCGTTGGCGGCTCTGGCCGGGCTGCCTTTAACGGCCGGTTTTGCCGGGCGCGCCGCCCTATACACCGCCTGGTTAAACAACGGCAACGGGTTGTTACTGTTGGTGGCTGCCCTGTTGCATATTCCTTTGATAACGGCCGTTTTCCTCTCCATCTGGCAAAACGAGACAGTCACAGAAACGGCCGATCCCATGTTAGAAGTAGCTACCTGGTTGCCTGTGGCCGGGTTATTCTCCTTTTCGCTCAATAGCCACCTCCTGGCCGTTGTGGCAATTCTCCTGCCCGCTCTTCTGGGTGTACTCATTCCCTGGCGTTGGCCGAATTTGACCACTTTACGAGAAGCAGTTGCCCAGGCGTTTCCCTTCTTGTGGGTGCGACAAGGCTGGCAACTAGCCCAACAACTCGGCCGGGGCGCAGGCGCAGCCTTGCGCGAGGCAGCCCTTATTCTGGAAGGAGAAGGTGGGCTGCTTTGGCTATTGTTGTTTATCTTTATTTATTGGATCATTCGTTAAAGATGATTGAACTTCCATCTCTCTTTGATTGGGTAGACCGACTGGCTTTTTTGCGTGGGTTTCCGGCGGCGGCAATTATTTTGGCAACGGCCGTTCTCATTTTGGTGGTCTGGGATTGGCGTATCACGGTAGCGGCTCTGGCAGTACAACAGTTTGCTGCCGCCCTGCTTTTTACCGATTTCCTGGTGCCACGTCTAGCCATTGCCAAATTACTTACCGGCTGGTTTATCTGCCTCATCCTATACTTCACTGCCCGGCAAGTGAATTGGGGGCGTTTACCCCAGGATGTACCTGCCAACGAAGCCCAACAGTTAGAAAAAGAGCGGCGGGTGCGAATTGGCCCCTACCTGCTCTCCACCACCTGGCCCTTCCGCTTCTTCTTGGGCTGCCTGATGGCTCTGGTTATTTGGGCGGTGGGGCAACAACCAGCGTTCCAGCTTCCCATCCTGGCTGGCACATTTGCCGCTACCAATCAAGCAGTTTTAACGTTGGTGCTGCTGGGATTACTTATTTTGGGGCTGTCGTTAGAGCCATTAAAGGCAGGCATGGGTCTGTTGATGGTGCTGACGGGTTTTGAATTATTTTACAGTGCCCTGGAACAATCCATTGTCATGCTGGCGGCTCTGGCTGTGACCAATCTGGTAACGGCTCTGGCGATGGCTTATCTTACCCAGGCGCGATATACCATTACTGTGTTAATTCAGGATTAAGAGGTTTTTCGCAACAGGTGGTGTGGGGTTTTGAACACACCATCTACCATACCATTTATGTCTTCTCCCTTTACGTTATTGATCATTTTGCCCCTGGTGGCGGCGGGAATCACGGCTTTTTTGGCCCGATGGCAACGAGGAACGGCCGTTTTTGCCACCCTTTTCCTGTTCTTGCTCACCTGGCTGATCTCCCGCGAAACGCTCCCTGACACCTTCTCTCTTCTGGGGCGGGAAATGATTTTTAGTGGTACTGTCCGGTTGGTGTGTCAGGTCGTTTATCTGTTGCTGGCCGGGCTGTTTTTGCTCACCTGGATACTGCCTGTTGGCTCGGAGTTTGTGCCGGGGGCGTTGGTGGCTTTGGCACCGTTGGCAATGGCGTTGTTGATTCGGCCGTTTGCTTTTGGGGCGTTGGCGTTGGGGGTGGCGGCTGCCTGCCTCATCCCGGTCATTCAGACCGGGCGGGCCGGATACACCCGTGCAGCTTTGCGTTATTTGGTGATGGTGGTTTTGGCAGCCCCCTTATTTTTGTTAGCCAGTTGGATGATTGAAACGGATCAACAGCCACTATTTAACACGGTTTATGGGTTGTTGGCAGTGGGATTTGTTATGTTGTTAGCTGGTTTTCCCTTTCACCTCTGGCTCACGCCGTTGGTGATGGAGGCTTCTCCCCTGGCAACTGCGCTGCTGCTAGGCCCAGTTCAACTGGTCATCCTCACGTTTCTGTTCCAAACTGCCGCCACCCAAACTGACCTGAACCAACGTGAGACGTTTAGCCAGTTGTTGCTGTGGAGTGGGGTGACAACGGCCGTTTTGGGAGGTCTCATCAGTTTAACCGCCCGCGACCGTGCCCGGCTATGGGGCGGGTTGGTGATGCTCGATATGGGGATGGGGCTGTTCCTGCTGCTTTATGGCAACCAGGAAACGGCCGTTGAGGTGACAGTGGCCCGTTTTGCCGCTTTGTTGCTCAGTGGGGTAGGGTTTTTCCTGCTCAATCAACCCACCTCCCCTTCCTGGTGGCGTGTTCTGTTGTTTGTTTACGGGGGGTTTTCCCTGCTGGGTTTACCATTAACGGTGGGGTTTAACGGCCGTTGGGCCATGTTAACGGCCGTTTCCAGCCACTCTACCTGGTTACCCCTGCTGTTACTGGCAAGCATCAGCGCGGCCGGGTATGGGTTGTTCAAACACCTGGCGGCTTTTTTCAGCTATCCTTCTCCTAACCTGGAAACATCAACCGATTAACCAATTATGTCAACTGAATGGTATGCTCTGCGCGTCAAACCCCATAAAGAGATTTCTGTTTGCCAGTTGATTCAAGTGCGGGATGTAGAACTGTTCTATCCAACACTCAAGGTTCAATCGCGGCGTGGCAACAGCGAAAAACCTTATTTTCCTGGTTATCTCTTCATCCATGTAGATTTATCCCCTTTGGGCATCCATGCGTTTAGCTGGATTCCTGGCACACATGGTCTGGTAGCCTTTGGGGGAGAACCGGCCGTTGTGCCAACACAGTTTATTGAGGCGTTAAAAAACCGTCTTCACCAGTTAGAAAGCCGCGAAAAACGCCCGGCCATTCAACCAGGAGACAAAGTGCGAATTGTCAACGGCCCATTCCAGGGATACGAAGCCATTTTTGATGCTCAAGTGCCCGGCAAAGAACGGGTACAAGTCCTTCTCTCCTTTCTCAGTCGGCAACAAACGCTCAAACTGGAAAGGGGGAGTGTGGAGAAAGTGTAGGGGCGTATCAGTACTCGGTGGACAGTGAACAGTAAACAGTGAACAGTGAACAGTGAGCAGTGAACGGTGAACGGTGAGCAGTGAACGGTGGACGGTA
>CAZPEJ010000206.1:5908-8369 GCA_964585465.1 uncultured Ardenticatenaceae bacterium | reverse complement strand
ATTAGCGGTTAGCAAGAAGTGAGCGGTTATTTCCCTGAGTATATTGTTATGTGTTGTCTGTCGCAATGGTGATTGTGCAGGTACGTGATGTTTTCTGAGTCATCAAAGGTCATTTCTGGGGCGGTCATGGAAATGAAAAACCCTCAAAACACACCATGTTTTGAGGGTTGGGTTTGCGAGCGTAGGAGTCGGGGTTTATTTGCGTGCCTCAAGGGTCAGCATGGTCAAGGCAACGGTGACGGCGTAACTGACAACAGCAATTCGGCCGTCTAATAAGGCCAGGCGCAAATCACGTAAGGGGACCCATTTTAATTGATACTCTTCCGGGTGTTGATGGGTGGGTTGGGTCACTTTTTGGGCATTGCGGGCACAAAAAAAGTGACCGACACCCACATGATGGTTGGCTTTGCCGACGTAGCTGCCCAGGTAGTACCAGGTGTTGCTGGTGTAACCTGTTTCATTTAGGAGTTCTCGTTTAACGGCCGTTAATGGATCCTCACCTTCCTGTAAAAAACCACCCAGTACTTGCCAGCTAGACCAACCAGAACCATGTTTGTACTCTTCCAAAATCATGGCTTGTTCAGCATCATTCAAAATTAAAGCGTTGACATAATCGCGTGTTTCCATTTGTTGCCAATGTAAGACAGCCTGCTCACCAGACAATGATAATTGCTGCGTAGATACCGAATAAAACGGGTTATCTGCCACGATATTCTTCTCCAAAACTTCCCACAAAATTGTTCTCCGTTGTGACCGCTACCTGGCAACCACGGGGGCTGGTTGGCTTCTCCCTCTTGTTGCGGTATTGCCACATTATCAAATGAACAGGTTACAAATTAACTTTCGTACCAACAGGCTGCCTACACACACATTGGTTCCACCATCAAATAAGGTGCCCATGAAACGTAAAACGTGAAACGTGATATTTCGTCGTCACGTTTCACGTTTCACGCTGCATTTCTGGGTAAATGTTTACCCTTTGGTTTATAAAGCAGTTTGTAATGACCCTGGTTGGGATAGCTTTTATGGTGTGGGGGTTTCGTATGCCTGTAATAAAAGGCTGCACTCTATCTTTTTCATCTTGAGCATGGCCTCCATCACTCGCTGCGCCTTCTCCTGATCTTCATCTTGTAATAATTTGCCTAACAGCGTGGGGACAATTTGCCACCAGAGGCCAAATTTATCCTTCAACCAGCCGCATTGTGACTCTTCCCCGCCTTCGCCCAACCTGCCCCACAAGTCGTCCACCTCCTCCTGGGTATCACAAGAAACAAATAGGGAGATAGCTTCGGTAAATTTGAAGTGGGGGCCGCCGTTTAAGGCCATGAATGTTTGCCCGTTGAGTTCAAAGTTTGCCACCATGACCTGACCATTGTGTTCGTAACGGGAAACGTTACCAATTTTGGAGTTTTTGAAGATGGCGGCGTAAAAGTTCATGGCCTCTTCGGCCTGGTTATCGAACCATAAAAATGGGGTTATTTTTTGCATATTTAATGTTCCTGTGTGCTGATGACAGTTAGCTGTTAGCTAGTTTATTTGTGAGAGCAGGTCATCCAGGCGGTTGTAACCGTCGTTGACACCGTGTTCCATGCCCGATTGAATCATGCCGTCGCGGTCGGCGACGGATTTGAAAACGGATTGAACAGTTACCCGGGTTCTGTTGGCTGGTAAGGCTGCTAATGTCAGGGTTTCCAGGGAGACATGCCCCGTTTCTGGCATTCCTTCATATTCAAAAGTTTGGATGATTCGTTCTGGGGCTGTGACCTCGTGAAAAACGCCGTGAAACCCATACTCGTTGCCTTGTTGATCTTTACTGATGTATTGCCACCGGCCGCCGGAGTAGGGTTCAAAGGTTTCTAAGGTCATGGTTAAGTCGCTTGGCCCTAGCCACTGTACATACAGGTCTGGCTCGACAAATGCGCGAAAAACGAGTTCACGGGGGGCTTCAAACTCTCGTGTGATGAATAGCTCTTGTTTGCCGGGTTCGGCCGTTATTTGGGTGTCGTTCTTTTTTTTCATTCTGTTTTCTCCTTTTTTTGCTGCTGCAACTCTTGTAAGAGATCATCCAGGCGATCAAATCGGTGTTCCCATAGCTGCTGATATTGGGTTATCCAATCGCTGACTTCGTTTAACTTGTCGGGTTGGGCTTCGCAATACCGTTCTCGTCCTTGTGGGCGAATGACAATGACACCACATTCTGCCAAAATTTTGACGTGTTTGGAGACGGCCGGGCGGCTGATGGCAAAATGTTCTGCAATACCGTTTAAGGTAAGTGGTTGCCGCACCAGTAACCCTAGAATGGCGCGGCGGTGGGGGTCGGCGATTGCCTGAAAAACATCTCTTCTCATAATATGTAACCGATTGGTTACAAGTGTAACGGAGTTGGAGAAATAAGACAAGTGTTCTAATGAATTGGGCACGGTTTTTAGTAGGCGCGAAATCCTTTTCGCGTGCCAGAGTA
>CAZPEJ010000206.1:0-5808 GCA_964585465.1 uncultured Ardenticatenaceae bacterium | reverse complement strand
GACAAGGAAGCGCGATTGGGAAATCGCGGCTACTGATGAATTGGGCACGGTTTTTTAGTAGGCGCGAAATCCTTTTCGCGTGCCAGAGTAGACAAGGAAGCGCGATTGGGAAATCGCGGCTACTGATGAATTGGGCACGGTTTTTAGTAGGCGCGAAATCCTTTTCGCGTCCCAGAGCAGACATGGGAGCGCGATTAGGAAATCGCGGCTACTGATGAATGGGGCACGGGTTTTAGTAGGCGCGAAATCCTTTTCGCGTGCCAGAGTAGACAAGGGAGCGCGATTAGGAAATCGCGGCTACTTATGAATTGGGCACGGGTTTTTTAGTAGGCGCGAAATCCTTTTCGCGTCCCAGAGCAGACAAGGGAGCGCGATTGGGAAATCGCGGCTACTGATGAATGGGGCACGGTTTTTTAGTGTCAGCCAGGTCACACATCACGTCTAACCGTTGGGGAGCCAGTTTGAGGGCACGTTCAAAGTAGCGGATGGCTTCCTGATGGGCGTAAACGGCCGTTGCTTCTTGCCCTGCTTTGGCTGCATAAACCCCTTCCTGGTCTGGGTCGCCAGCCAGGTGCCAGTGATACACCAGGGTAGCGGCTTTGTGACCTTGTTGGGAGAGGGCAACGGCCGTTCTGCGGTGCAACAGTTGGCGACGCAACGGGTTTAGCTGCTGGTTCACCGCCTGGCGCATCAAATCGTGGTTAAACTCCACCTGATGGGTTTCTTCATCCGTCCGCAGCAAACGCCACCGTAACCCCGCTTCCAACGCCTGCAACATCTCTTCCTCGCTGCGGGCACAAATTTGTTGCACCAGGGCAAAAGAGGCGGGCTGTTCCAACACCGCCAACGACTCCAATACCTGGCGGCCGCTGCTTGCCAGTTGGTTGAGTCGCCGTTGTACCAGGTCTTGCAGGCTGGCCGGCACGGGCAATACCTCTGGCAAATGGGTGGCACTGGTTAACTCGCGCACAATTTCGCCAATAAACAGTGGGTTGCCGCGCGTGGCCTGGTATAACCGGTCGCGCAAGTGGGGGGCACGGTACCCGGCGGGTAACTGTGGCCACAGTTGGGTGAGTAACTGGTCAACGGCGGTTGTGGAAAGGGGTGGCAAGGCGAGGGAATGTACAAAATCCCGCCGTGCCCAATCGCGCAGCAGGGTCAGCAGGGGTGGGTTTTCTTCGATTTCTTCCGAACGGTAGGCCCCGATGAGCAAGACTGGGGCAGCGATACGCTCTGAAACGTAGTGCAATAGCTGAAGGCTGGCTGCATCGGCCCATTGCAGGTCATCGAGAAAGATGAGTAACGGCCGTTCTGCCAGCCGCAACAAAACAACCACAGCCGCCAATAACTGTTCTGGTTTGCCTGCTGGGGTGAGAAACGGCCGTTTGGCCGCCACCGCAGGCAGGTGGCTGTGCCAATCTGGTACTGTGTTGCGGCAGTTAGAGCTGATGTAATCGTTACTGTTTGGGAGAATGTGTAGGGTGGGAGGGGAAACGGCCGTTTTGGTTTCAGGTCGCAGGTTTCAAAGGGGTGCAAAGGGTTGTTGGTGATGAATGATTGCCGCAATCTTGGAGATTGCGGCAATCTTGAGGAACTTCATTCTGGATGTGTGTTAATCGCCCGGCCGCGCCAGACGGGTTTGCCGCATCATTAAACCTGTGAGCAGGAGCAACAATAGGGCGGTGAGGACAAACACCCACCCGATTGTGTCTTGGGAGCTACCTTCTAATTGGGTCACGGTAACGGCCGTTGGTGCAAATGCCCATTGATAATCTTCCACCTCCCCATCCACCACAATGCCAGTCGGAGACAGATACGCCGGGGCACCATCATACAACCGATAACGGCTGTTCACGATTTGCCCGGTGGTGTAACCAGCCGGAATGTTGACATTTAACGTTTGTGCCCCGGCCGCAACCGAACCATAAACAGTAGATTCCCCAGCATCACTAAAATCACCATCATTGTTCCAGTCGAACCAGGCTATCAAATAACCACCCGTCCCGGCCACAGAAACGTTAATCTGCACAGTGGTGTTGGGCAGCCAGGGGTCGGCCATATCCCGCGAAACCCCATCTTCATCGCCTCCGTCGCCGCTGGCCGTGCCATCGGGTTGGCCGTTACTCTCGGCATCGGGCACGCCACCCAGGTAGTTATCCCCAATCACATGACACGGGCCTTCATCCACTAACAACGTATCGTAACCGGCCGGGGCATCCCCACAATCCAGACTGGCAAAGAAGCCGAAGTCCTGGTTGGTGAGGTCGGCATTGTTTAAGGTGAAGGTGGTGTTGTTATTACAAACCCCACAATTCAACTGGTCTGGTTCAGACCTCTGGGTGAGGGCATCTAATTGTGGTGCCCCGCTGTTGATGGAAACGGTGAATGTGCCATTTGGTAAGTTGGAGAAGGTGTAGGCACCTGTGCTGTCTGTGGTGGTGGTGGTTACTAAATCGCCGTTGCTGTTGTAGAGATAGACGGTAATTCCGGCAAATGGGGTGTCACCACCGCCACTGTTATAGATGCCACCATTGTTTTGGGCATCAAAGAAGATGGTGCCACTGACGTTGTTGCTGCCCGTGTAGCGATAACCAAAATCGGCCGTTAATGAACAATTGGTACAGGCTGTGCCACCGACCGACGTGACCTGGTTCCCGCTCACAATCACCTGCGTCACACTGTCTGTGATGCCGTCTGGATCAAAGGTGTTTGTCAATCCGGCAGGCATGTCCGGGTCGGTGGTCAGCACCGAAACGTAGTAAGTGCCGTTGGACAGGTTGCCAAAGCTGTAGTTGCCGTTGTCGTCGGTGGTGGTGGATGCCAAAACGGTGGTACAGGCGGCATCGGCACATAACCGCACCGTCACTGCACTAATACCCGATTCACCACTATCTCGTGTCCCGTCGTTGTCGGCATCTATCCATAACGTGTCGCCAATGAAGGCCGAAGGCTGGTAGCCAAAGTCGCGGCTGCGGTCTACCTGCCCCAGAGCCAGGTTGAGGGTGCTGATGTTGTCGCAGGTGGGGCTGCCACCAGCGGCGCAGTTGCTGGTGCGGTCGGGGTCGCCCGATTGGGTGAAACCGCTGGGCAGGGTGGCGGTGTCTACGGCCACCACATACACATTTGCCCCAGTACGGGCAGTGAGGCTGCCAAACTCATACAAACCGTTGCTATCGGTGACATCGCTAGCGATGTCATTACTAGAGGTACATGGACTGCTAGTGCAGAGGTAGACAGTGACTCCAGCTATGCCTGGTTCGCCACTGTCTTGTTCGCCGTCGCCGTCGTTATCTTGCCAGATATAGTCGCCGATGGTGCTGGCAGTGTAACCAAAGTCGGCATCGGTGAAGGTTTCGCCTGCGCTCAGGCTAACGCTGTAGGAGTTTCGGATGGCATTGTAGGGGGTGTCTGTGTTGGTGAGGGTTTGGCCTGCCAGGGGTTGGCCGGTGTTGAAGTTGCTGGAGGCTATCTGGACGATGTAGTTGCCTGCGGCCAACCCGGTGAAGCTGTAGTTGCCACTGCCGTTGGTGGTGGTGGTGTCTACGACTGCATCTTCGGAATCAATGACTCCATCACCGTCTTGATCTTGGTAGAGGGTGACGGCGACCAAAGAAACGGCCGTTTCCGTCACATCTTGAATCCCATCCGCATTGGTGTCATACCAGACATAATCCCCAATGGAGGCATATCCCTGGGGTTGGTAGCCAAAATCGGCCGTCAACACACTGGTAGCGTTGAGCATCACAGGATGGGTGTTGTCACAAGCAGAGCCAGAGCAGGTGCCAGCCACGCCGGGGTCGCCCGTTTGCACATACCCGGTGGGCAAAGTACTACCGTTGACAATCACCAGATAATCATTGCCATTGCCTGGCAGATTATCAAACCCATAAAGACCACTGGCATCGGTGACATCGGTAAGTAGCAGGGGTTCATCGGCATCTAACACCCCATCCCCATCAGTATCGCGGTAGAGGTAGACGGTGACACCGTTAATGCCTTCTTCGCCGTTATCCCGGTCGCCGTCGCCGTTCCAATCCGCATAGATGGTGTCACCAATGCTCAGACCGCCGTAATACCCAAAGTTGTATTGCCCCATCACCGTTTGGACAGGCAGGATAATGGTATTGGATTGGTTGTCGCAAGAGCCACCGCAGTTGGCTGCTGGCACATCGGGGTCGCCCGATTGGTTCATGCTGTTGGGGGTGAGAACACCCACACGATAGTTACCAGCCGCCCGTTCAAAACTGTAGAAACCATTGGCATCAGTCATGGTGGAGGTAATGGCAGAGCCAGCGTTGCATGGGTTGACTACGCTGGCGCAGAGGTAAATTGTGACCCCGCTAATAGGCTGTTCGCTGCTGTCCCACATACCATCTTGATCTACATCGTTCCACACGTAACCGGTGATGCCGCCGTTGCCGCTGGGGTTGCGGTAGCCAAAACTGACATTAGTGATATTTTCACCTGAACCACCGTTGACGATGTTGTTGAAGGTGTTGAGATTGGCGGCATCGGTGTTCCATTGACCGTCGCAAGTGCCGCAAGTAATCCCCGCTCCATTGCCAGCCGCAGTGGTTTCGGCACGGTGGGTGGTGAAGTTGGCTGGCAGGGTGGTTTCAACGACCTTGACGTTATAGTAACCGTCGCGTAGCCCGGTGAAGGAGTAGTTGCCGATGCTGCCGGTGGTGGTGGTATCTACCAGTACCCACTGTCCGTTGTTGGCGGCATTGGTACATTCGCGGGCCCCATTGCCGGGGGTGGTGATGAGGAAGCCGGTGTAATTGCTGACACAGGCATAAAGTTGTACCTGCACGTTGGCAAGGAAGGTGTCGCCAGCATTGTAACCGGTGGTGCCGCTCCAGCCAGAGTTGTTGCTGTCGGCCCAGATGGTGCCTGCGATGGAGCCGGATTGGTTGATGGGTATGGAGGCATCGTCGCTATCGTTGTTGGCATTACGGCCGTTCATAAATGTGGGGTTGGTGACACTGGCGGTGTTGGTGGTGCCAGGGGCGGTGATGGGAGATAGGGCGCGGAAGGTGACTGCGACGGTTGTGGTGCCACCCGCGTACAAGGGGCCTAAGTTGGCCCAGGTGAGTGTTCCGGCCGGAGTAGTGCTGGAGGGCATGGGAACGGCCGAAACGAATTGTAAATAGGTCGTATCGAATGTGTCTACCAGTGGCAAGTAGGAGATGGTGCTGTTGGCTCCTCCACATAGTTGGTCGGTGGTGATGACATACCCAACTGCATCCACCCCTACATCCCCGTTTTGCCCGCCGTTGCTGGCCCCCTCTATTTGCATCTCGGTGATGTTGCTGGCAAAGTGTGACCAGTTCCACGAGGCGCGTAACGAGGTAATATCTTCTAAAATGATATAGGTGGAGTTAGCGGAGCCGCTAAAAACCCCGGCCGAATCATAGACATAATCCGTGCCGAGTTGTGCCCCTACCCCCACTCCGCCTGGTGTATCCCATATCCGCACTTCAAACGTATCGCTGGCATCAAAACTCAAAACCTCATTGACATAAACAATGAATTGGACATCAGTGATGTTGCCGGTTTGTCCACCGGTGTTAAAACCGCTGAGGCCTAACAAGTCGGCGTTGTTGCTCATCACTGTCGTGGCATAGGCTCCATCGGGGCTGTTGAGGGCGTTGGCGGTGGTTTGCCATTGAGCATTGGCGTTGTTGCCGCCTGGCGGGCTGAGGGTGTTATCCAGATGGGCAATGGAGGCCCAGATGGTATAGGTGCAGTAGCCGCTGGCTGTGCCATCACCGGGGCGGGTGTTGGTGAGGTCTATGTTAAAGGTGA
>CAZPEJ010000205.1:2004-8382 GCA_964585465.1 uncultured Ardenticatenaceae bacterium | reverse complement strand
ATTCACCATTCACCATTCACAATTCACCATTAGAAACGGCCGTTTCTTCTCCAAAAGGTAACTGCTCTTGCGCCTGTGGCGACTTCAGGTAATTGGTTGGTGAAACGACAGGTTTTCCCGTTTCGGCTTCCAACTCCTGCCGGGCATTTCCCGCGATTCGTCCGCCTTTTCGGGCAGCCACTTGATTTTCCTGAAAACCCTGAGCATCATCTTGTCGTGCAATTTCGGTAGTAACCGCCTCTCCCAAAATAGTGAAGGCTAACTCCAGACCAGTCATGTGGTCACGCAAGTTCTCTCGCTTCAGCTTCTTAACCTGTTTGTGTTCACTGGGGGTGATGCCAAAGGTTTCCCGGGCGATGTCCGAAGTCAAAATCCCAAACTCCTGCCCTTCTTTGACCCCACGCTGTCGCCATTCGTCGGTTAGTTCGTTGCGAGTGACAATGGATTGTAGTCTTCGCTCAATCCATTCATCGGAGTACCCCTTGGCTTTGTAGATTTCCCTGGCCCGTTCAGCTGCCAGTTCCGGGTTTTCTATCTCTTGCAGCCGTTCATACCCTACTTTCGCCAACCACCGTTTGAAGGGTTCTGCCTTTGGGGATGGGATAGACTGGATGATGCGGAACATGCCTTCGGTATCGGCACACTCGGTCTGATAGAGACGGTTGTTTTTTGCTTTCATCTTGAACTTTCGGCAAATTGCCGAAAGTTCTACCTCCTTTTCTCGCCGTTTCATATCAAACCAGTATTTATTGGGGTCTTGGCTATCAGTTAAAGCCTCGATTACATCCACCACAGCAAAGTACCAGCGTTCCGTTTCATCATCCCAAACGCGCCGGATATGGTAATCTTCAAATTGGATGGGTTCCAGTTCTATGTCCTCATTCATCAGGCACCTCCTATTGGAATGTTATTTTATCACAATTAGAACGGCCGTTCCCCTTTTTAACCACAGATTTTTAACCACAGATAACACGGATAATACGGATTGGCACAGATTCAGCCTCCCCCATTCACCATTCACCATTCACCATTCACAATTCACCATTAGAATTAGTCAGGACATCTCTTTAATCAAACCGGCACGATAAGCATGAAGCAGGGTTTCTAGCTCCTCAATCCGTTTTTGAATCTCTTCCCCCTCATCCGTATCCCGCACAAAAATGCGATTATAGTTTCTTTCCATAATTTCTGTTTTGGAGTGAATATCTTGTTCCTCTTCAATCGCCTTCTGCATAGATTCAAAGGTTTCATGGGCAGCCAGTAGCAGGCCATAGGAGTTGTAGATGAGAGTGTAACCGGCGATACCTGTTTCCTGTTGATACGCTTTGGAGAAACCACCATCTATGACAAACAGTTTACCACCGGCTTTAAGTGGGTTTTCTCCCTTTTTCACACGCACCGGCACATGCCCGTTAATGATGTGGCTGGTTTGGGGGTCTAAACCAAATTCGCGCAGGATTTTTTCGGCCGTTTCCTGGCGATCTCTCAAGGCATAATAAGCGTTCTTCTTCTCCTCTTGCAGGGCCGGGTCGGTCAACAAATACCGCTCAAACGTTGCCATACGCTGTTTGCCAAACAGCGGCGACTGCGACCCACTCCACAAATACCATATCGCATCCAAACCATACCGCTTTTGCGTCGGATCATCAGCAAAATACCCCTGTCGCGCCAGCCGTTCCACCCGATCCATAAAATTTTTCGCCACAAACGACTGTCCATCTACCTGAAAAGCCATAAAAGAGCCATCTTCATTCATGGCAATGCAGCCGTGATACAACAAATTACCATTAAAAATCAGATACAGGCTGCCTTTGGCAAAGAGAAAACGCACATGCCGCTGCAACTTTTCGCTATTGGCAAAGGAGAGTTTGAGCCGTTCTACCACGATTTGTTCTTGTTCGCTCAATTCAAACGGCCGTTCCGGGTCGAGGGTAGGAAAGTGGGAATCAAGCAGGGGGTAGGAACGGCCGTTTATCCGCAACACCCCCGCCGCCACATCCAACTTATCCAACATCAACCGGTCTTCCATCATATATTGCGGCCGTCGCAAAATAATTTGAGACTCCAGCTTAAACTGAATCACCGCAATCGCCTTGTGCATCCGCGCCATCAACAACAACTCATTCTCCGTAAACTCGTTACTGTTAGCCCCCTTTGGCCGGAACACCTCACACGAATCATTGCCATACACCTGCATAGCAAACGAAGCCAGCGGCAACAGACTCACCGCATACCCATTTTCCAACGTCTCCATATTGGCATACCGCAGGCACATACGAATCACATTCGCCATACACGCCTCGCTGCCAGCCGCCGCCCCCATCCACACAATATCGTGATTACCCCACTGAATATCCACCGCGTGATACGCCATCAGCCGATCCAAAATAATGTGCGCCCCTGGCCCCCGGTCATAAATATCCCCAATGATATGCAGCCGGGCAATTGCCAGCCGTTGAATTAACTCCGCCAACGCCACAATAAACGCTTTGGCCGCCCCAACAGCAATAATTGAGCCAATAATGCTCTGATAATACTCATACCGGTTTTCAATATCCTCCTGCTCGTGCAGCAACTCCTCAATAATGTAGGCAAAATCTGGTGGCAGGGCAGCCCGCACATCGGCACGAGTGTATTTAGAGGAAACCACGCGGCACAACTGAATCAGCCGGAAAAGGTTAATGCGATACCACTCTGCCCCGTTTTCGACGGCTCGCAAAATAAGCGGCAATTTTTGTTCCGGGTAATAAATTAACGTCGCCAGAGTACGTCTTTCCCGTTCCGTCAAATTATTGGCAAACAGTTCGTCAATTTTGCGTTTAATGGAGCCAGAACCATTTTTTAACACATGCAAAAAGGCTTCATCCTCACCATGAATATCGGAAAGGAAATGTTCGGTGCCTTTAGGCAGGTTCAAAGCAGCACTCAGATTGATAATTTCCGTAGAGGCTGCCTGAATCGTGGGATACTGTTTCGCCAGCAGTTTCAGGTAAGGCAGTTTTTCATCCACATTCACACCTGTTGGAACCAGATTTCTCGCGCAGAGGTGGCAGACATTCAAAGCTGTAGGTGGCAAACAACGGATGGGAGCGGATAAACGGATGAGTCAGCCAAAAAATATCCGCTTATCCGCTTTTCATCCGCTGCCGCCTGACCGAAAAAAATAAATTTGTCATTCAGCTCCAGAGAGGTTAAATCGTCACAAACAATTGTAGACGTTTTAGAGATTAGAGATTGGAGATTGGTCATCTCCAATCTCTAATCCCCAATCTCCCAAGTTCACGTCATAACCATAAGCATAAGCCAGCAGTTCTACCGGGTGAACGGCTGGCAGATTGGTGGCAGCGGTGATTTGCCAGCGACAGGTTTCGCTGTCGCAAATGGCGACCGGGGCGGCCGCCGCTTGCAAAAAGTCAAATAACGGCCGTCCCACCGCCATAGCAATATCATATTTTTCCTGTTTGTATCCATACGTACCTGCCACCCCACAACAAGCTGCCTGGCTTTCAACCACCTTGAGTTGGGGAATCAAATCAAGCAACGCCACAGCCGGACGGCCGATTCGGTGAGCGCGATATTGACAGGGGGGATGATAAGGCAGGGTCAGAGGAATCGGCCGTAAACCATCGCACCGCAACTCCCCTGTTTCGTGCAGCAGCAACAAAAACTCATTCATATCATACGTATTGGCAGCCAACAATTGAGATTCGGCGGTATGAAAATCTAGCAGTTCCGGGGCTTCCTCTTTCAGCGTCAGGGTACAACTGGTAGAGGTGCCCACAATCACATACCCCTGACGCACATAACCAATCAAATGGTCAATGTTATTTTGGTGATAGGTGCGGGCAGTGGCAAACTCCCCATTGGACAACAACGGCAACCCACAGCAGTTTTGTGGTGGCACCAACACCTCAAACCCATTCGCCTCCAACACCTGCACGGCCGCTTTTCCCACACGCGGTTCATAATACTCTGTCGAACAGCCATGAAAATACACCACTTTGCGCCGGGCATCGGCCGGGGTGGGGTGATTTTTCAACCAATGGCTAAATTTTTCGCGGGAAAACCGGGGCAGCGGGGCGTGTCGGGCAATACCTAAACTTTTTTCCGCAAACCAGCTACCCAATTTGCCGTGCAAGGCCACATTTGCCAGGGGAGCCAGGGGTTGCCCCAACTTGCCGAGTAGTTCAGGGCGAGCCAGCAGATTGTTTCGCAACCGCACTCGCCATGATTGTTTCTCCTGTTCCACCAGGGTGGCACGGGCGCGGGCATTGATTTCGGCAATTTTTACCCCGGTCGGGCACACCATGTTGCACATGCGGCAACCACTACAATAATCTACCGAATGGTCAGGGGTTTCTTGCTGGTTTTGCCGGAACCGCCCGGCTTGGGGAGCCTCGTATTTGGGGCCGGGGAATTGATCCGTAACGGCCGTTACCGGGCAGACACTCACACAAATGTTGCACTTAATACAGTTGTCCAGCGTCAACTCTACCGGCTGGTGATGAGCCAGTTCAATCTCTGTTTGGGCTTCCCAGATGGGTCGAGGCATTTTTTCTCCTTGGGGAAACTAATAGCTGTCAGCTATCAGCCGTCAGCTATCAGCTTTCAGTCGTAGCCGCGAAATCGCTTTCGCGCTAATAGCCGTCAGTCGTAGCCGCGAAATCGCTTTCGCGCTAATAGCTATCAGTCGTAGCCGCGAAATCGCTTTCGCGCTAATAGCTATCAGTCGTAGCCGCGAAATCGCTTTCGCGCTAATAGCCGTCAGCCATCAGTCGTAGCCGCGAAATCGCTTTCGCGCCTTTTCTGGTAAGTTGCCAGTTGTTGGCCGACCGCATAACCCGTTGCCAGAGCCACCCCCTCCAATGACCGCTCTCGAATCACTTCGCAGTGGGCCAGGGTGGTGCCTGCGGCATACAAATTGTCATAACAGGGGGACGAACCATCCATCGGCTGAAAACGGGCATTAACCGTTAAACCAGCGCGGTAGATAGGGTGGCCGCTTTTGTCCATAAATTGTTGTTTGAACCAGGATAAACGGCCGTTTGGGGCCATGACGGGTAAATCAAAAATCGTTTCCTGCACCTGCCCGGCAAAGTCGGTATGGAAACCGCCGCCCAAAATCCCCCCTGTTGCCAGCACCACCTGGTCAAAACGGTGGGGTTGCCGCCGTGCAGCCGCTTCGCTATAAACCGTTGTAATTCGGCCGTTTTCCCTTTCTGCCCCAATCACCCGCATTCCCTCATACACCCGCCCACCCTGCTGTTCAATCGCCTGGCGCAAAATGGTGTGCAGACGCATCCCCGGCACCGAAGGAGGCAACACCGGAATCTCAAAAATCGGCCGTTGCATCTGTTTTTCCAGGTCAGCTTTCACCACCATCACCTGCGTCAGCCCCAACACCGCCGGAAATCCAACTCGTTCACTATTCCCCAGGTGAGGTTTAACCGCCGCCACCAGTTCGGCACGGAAAGCAGGTTGTTCCAACAATTGGGCCAAAATAACCGAAGTCAGCAGGTGCCGTTGATTAAGGGTCGGCAGTTGTAACATCACGGCTCGCGCTGGAATCCCCTGGTGGGTCAGGTTATCTGCCGCCAGATGGGCATAAAAATCAGCAAATTGTTGGAAACCCACCAGCAACATGGGAGATTTTTGCCGCAAATCACCCGCTATCATGGTTTCGGGGGCCAGGCAGGTGGGGCGAAACGTGCCAACGGCCGATGGCAGCAACCAGTTCTGCGCCAATGAGCCGTGTAATGGATAACCAGCCCCGGCACAAAGCGTTTGTAAGGTTTGTAACGCTTCTGCCAGGGTCTCTAACCCGGTCAAGGCATAGGGGTGGTGGGGAAAATCGGCCGTTAGCTGCTCAATCGTTTGGGCGGGGGATGAAACGGCCGTTTGTGCATCCAACGGATAATACCCCAACACATCCACACAACCCGCGTGCCAATGGGTCGTCCCCCAGCCTTTGGCAATCAGGCGCACTTTTTGCCCCGCTACAGCCACCCGCCAGGCGGCCGTTAACCCCGCCAAACCTGCCCCAATAATTAAAGTGGTTTGTTCATTCATGGTTCATAAACAGCCGCAATCCATAATATGCAATCTGAACATCCTCATCACCTGACGGCAGTTAAAACTGCACCAACCTTTGCAAAGTCGGCCTGCGCCGACTAAAACAAACTTCCCCCAGTCCACGAAGGTGGACTTTGCAGGCAACCTCTGTTGCCAGTTGCCGCGATTTTAATCGCCTGACAGCAGTTAAAACTGCACCAACCCCTGCAAAGTCGGCCTACGCCGACTAAAAACAAACTTCCCCCAGTCCACGAAGGTGGACTTTGCAGGCAACCTCCGCCTGACAGCAGTTAAAACTGCACCAAC
>CAZPEJ010000205.1:0-1904 GCA_964585465.1 uncultured Ardenticatenaceae bacterium | reverse complement strand
CCCAGTCCACGAAGGTGGACTTTGCAGGCAATGTTTATTGCCAGTTGCCGCGATTTCAATCGCCTGACAGCAGTTAAAACTGCACCGACCCCTGCAAAGTCGGCCTGCGCCGACTAAAAACAATCCACAAAATTCCTTTCCCAGTCCACGAAGGTGGACTTTGCAGGCAATGTTTATTGCCAGTTGCCGCGATTTTAATCGCCCACCCAAATAAATACCTCACCGTTTCGCTTTCTCCGGTATTTTTTCCTCCCGCCCCGGTTCATACAGGGCCGGGCCAAGCCGGGAACTTGTTTCCCCAGGCAAATGATCCGCATTTAACAGCGAAAGGTAAATCAATTCATCCAGCCGTTCCTGTTTTAACTGCGTCCCCCACAAAACAGGCATCACCCCTTTCCATCGCTCCTGCAAAAAGTCGCGCAGAGCCACATTACTTTCGGTCACAGGGGAAGGGCGCAAGGTGTGTAAAATGCCCGTCACCCGATAGGAACAAAACCCACCCTGACACGGCCCCATACCCAGGCGCACATCCCGCCGCACATCATCCACCGTTTTGGCGTGCCCTTCGGTAATGGCCTTTTCCACGTCGGCGCGGGTTGCCATCTCACATTCACACACCAGTTCTCCATACCCTTTATGCTCCTCAGTGCGGGCCAGCCGCGCCCCCAAATAGTGAAAGCCGCGCTGATTGCGCCGTTGGGGGCTGAAGGGGTCGGGCAAAACCTCTTGATGGGTGCGGCAAGGGCGTGGCCCACCCAATTTTTCGCATACCCGATTGACGGTGACTTCGGCCATCTGCCGATAGGTTGTCCATTTGCCGCCGGTGATGGTGATAAAACCGGTTACGCCGTCGCGGCTTTCGTGGTCTAACAAGGTATAGGCACGGGTCACATCGCGGGTGTCAGCTACTTTGGTTTCCTGGTATAACGGCCGTACTCCAGCCCAGGCACGTAACATTCGCATATTCTTGAACCCTGGCACCAACTTATCCCCCTCCTCCAACATCAGCCGCACTTCCCAGGGTTCAATGGCAAAATGTTCCGGGTCTGGCACCCCTTCATCGGTCGTGCCAATTACAGCAACCGTCTGAATGGGCACCAAAATATCCCCATCGGCAGGCATTTTACATCGGTTGACAACTGTATTGACGATGCGGTGATTGCAGGCCAGCATGGTGCCTTTGCCCGCTCGCACATTCACCTCCAGGTCAACTGTGGCGGCCACTTTGCCCGCCCAGGCCCCGGCCGCATTCACCACCAGGTCGGCATGAATGGTGACTTCTTCATCTTTCACCAGGTCATAACAGACGGCCCCCACAATTTTGTCTTTTTCGCGCAACAGGCGTTGCACCTGGTGATAAGTAAAGATTTGTGCCCCGTTTAACCGGGCCATTTCCGCCACACTTTGGGTTGCCAGAAAGGAATCGGCCGTTGCATCTGGCACCCGAAAACATCGGCTAATTTGTGGGTTCAGGTGGGGTTCTTCCTTCAACATTTGCGCCACGTTTATCTCTTCACACGGCACCTGCGTATCGTGGCACCCTTTCATGAACATGTCACCAAAAGCCGGGTCGTCCCAGGGGGTGACGACAAAAAAACCACCTGTATCTTCCAGAGCATGGGGCATGATTTTGCGGAGGATCATGTTTTCTTCAATACATTCGGTGGCTGCTTTGGGGTCTTTGACAGCATAACGGCCGCCACTGTGCAACAACCCGTGATACCGTCCGGTCGTCCCATGTGTCAGGTCCCGTTTTTCTACCAAAATGCTCTTAAACCCACGCAGGGCCAGATCTGCCAGCACTCCGGCACCTGTAGCACCGCCGCCAATGACCAGGACTTCTGTTTGCACTGTCCGCATAGACACCTCCGGGGAAGTTCTAGTAAGTGTCCAAAAATTATACT
>CAZPEJ010000204.1:0-8390 GCA_964585465.1 uncultured Ardenticatenaceae bacterium | reverse complement strand
CCATCACCCCGGCCTTTCTGCCAGACGATGAAGACGAACTGCAAGCCATTTACGAACGCCTCTCTTTATTCACTGGTGTGCCTGTAACGAATACCCTGCAACAAGACCTGCTCATTGCAGAAGCCGACCCCACCCTGGTAAACACCTACAGCCGACTGGCAGAAATCTATGGAGTACCTGTTCAGGATACTCTGGATCAAGCTGGGCTGGTGCGCCAACTGCCCGATAGCATCGAACAAATTGTGCAAGAAAACAGTTTTGCCCAATATGTACCGGCCGTTATCACGTCTGGTATTCCCATTACCCTGGCCTACACCATTGAACAAGAAAGCATCTTCCTGCCAGGTGTGCGCGTCATTCCCCAACCCATCCGCTACTACCCCAGCAGCGAACTCACCGCCCACATCATTGGTTACATGGGGCCAATTCCCAATCAGAACTGGGTAGACGTTCTCGGTTACGAACGAGACGACCGTGTGGGTTGGGCCGGTCTGGAATCCTTTATGGAGTTGGAGCTGGCCGGGCAAAAGGGGGTGCGGATTATTGAGCAAGATTGGACGGGGCGAGAGTTGCGCCAGATTGGCCTGGCAGACCCACCGATAGCTGGTCTAAATTTGCACCTCACCCTCGACCTGGAGTTGCAGGCACAGGTGTATGAAATTTTGGGGCAATACATGGCAGAAAACCGCGACACCCCCCGCCCTGACCCCGTTACAGGGGTTCAAACCCTGCCCGAAATAGAACAGGGTGCAGTGGTGGTGATGAACCCCAACACAGGCGAAGTGTTAGCAATGGTCAGTTACCCTACCTTTGACAACAATCGGTTTAGCCGCGAAGTACCTGTTGATTATTACCTGGGGCTGGCACGCAACGACTACACCCCCCTGGTTAATCACGCCATTAGCGGCACCTACCCGCCTGGTTCCGTGTTTAAGCTGGTACCTGCCTCTGCGGCTATGCAAGAGGGGCTGGTTTCGCCCAACCGCCTTTTGTTTGACCCTGGACAAATTCAAATTGCCAACCGGTTTGCTCCCAACGACCCAGGGCGAGCGCAGACGTTTGTTTGTTGGAACCGGGAAGGGCATGGATTGATGAACATGGTTTTGGGTATTGCTCAGTCGTGTGACGTGTATTTTTACAAGATTACGGGTGGGTTTGACCAGGATGGTGAGTTTATCGAGGGGTTAGGGATTGACCGGCTGGCACCTTATGCGGCGCAATTTGGGTTCGGCCGGGTGCAAGGGATTGAATTACCCCTGGAGGCAGCCGGTAATTTACCCCCGTCCGCCAATTGGAAATCACAGGTCTACGGAGAACCCTGGTCTACAGGAGATGATTACAACATTGGCATTGGGCAAGGGTTTCTCACCGCTACCCCGTTGCAGATAGCCCAAATGACGGCCGTTGTCGCTAACGGTGGTTTTTTGTATCGCCCAACGATTATTCACCATATGACAGATGAAGACGGGAATGTGGTTTTTGTAGATGACAACAGCCAGGTGTCTGTTCGGGCACACCCCGGAGCTAATGGGGGAACAGTTTTATTGGATGCAGAGGGCAATCCTTTAGATGATCCTACCGTCAATATCCAGTTTGATACATCGGGGAATTATATTTTTCAGCCAGAAGTATTAAACGCGATAGATGTAGATAGGAGTTTTTTGCAAGTGGTGGCCGAAGGGATGTTGCGGGTGAATCAGGTAGATGAGGACGGGACACCGCTTGGTACTGGTGGGGCGTTTGTCACCTGGTTGGATGAGTTTGGAATTACAACGGCCGGTAAATCGGGAACGGCCGAATATTGTGACAACATCGCCATTAAACGCGGCTGGTGCAAAGCCGTCGAAAGCCGACAAATTCAGCCCACCCACTCCTGGTTTGTTGGGTATGCCCCTTATGAAAACCCAGAAATTGTAGTGGCCGCTTTTATCTTTAATGGGGATGAAGGCTCTCGCTGGTCTGGGCCGATTGTGCGGGATGTGATGGCTGCCTACTTTAAGGTAGACCAGTTTGCCCCCGAACCAGAAGCAGAAAATACACCAGAGGCTCCTCCAGCCCCTTAAACGGACGGTAGCTTATTAAATTCACTCAGGTATAATTTGTCCGATTCATCCTTATTTCGTACCCTAAAAGCATGCGATGTTTTGAGCCTTAACCTTCAGGGTGAACCCCAGGTCGAAACGTCATATGTCTAAAACATTTGGGTCTTTCGGATTTTGTGGGGTTTGCCGTGAAACGTGAAATTTCTCTGATCACGTTTTACGTTTCACGTTTCACTGGTTGTCAACCCCCTGAGTTCCCAAAGAACCAAACATTTACCCTATTTTAGGAAAGTCTATGTAAGCATTTGTGACAGGTGGAACAGGTTTTATCGGTCAGCATGTCATTCGCAAATTGTTACAGCGCGGTTATGAGGTAAATGCCCTGGCGCGTTCTTCCAGCAGTGTGGCAAAACTGGCGGCAATGGGGGTGCATGTGGTTCACGGCGACATTACAGATGTTGCGTCTATGCGTCCTGGAATGGAAGGGTGTGATGTAGTTTTTCATATTGCTGCCTGGTACAAACTAGGTGATCCCAACTGGCACGAAGCGGAAGCTGTGAATGTGGGTGGCACGCGGAAGGTGTTGCGGCTGGCTTATGAGCTTGGTATCCCCAAAATTGTTTACACCAGCACGGTTGCTGTTTTTGGCGATACCAAAGGACAGTTGGTAGATGAGAACTTTTTCCAGGGTGGGCCGTTTTTAACGGAGTATGACCGCACCAAATGGCTGGCACATTACAAAGTGGCGGTTCCTCTCATCGAGAAAGGGGCACCGATTATGATTGTCATGCCCGGTGGGGTGTATGGCCCTGGGGACACCAGTGTGCAGGCGGAGATGATGCGACTGTTTTATCGCGGTCTTCCTGTTTTGCCAGCCCCCAACACCACTTTAACCTATGCTCATGTGGAAGATATTGCCGAAGGGCATATTTTGGCGGCTGAACGGGGCAAAGTTGGGGAAAGTTATGTGTTGGCTGGCCCGGCGATTCCCTTGAGTGAAATGGTGGAGTTTTGGTCCCATTTAACTGGCAAACCTGCGCCTAAATTGCAAATTCCAGCGGAAACATTACGGCCGTTTGCCCCTTTGGGTGGTGTGATTAGTAAAGTAATGCCTTATGGGGCTTTTACTGAAGAAGGCATTCGCAGCCTGGGTGTCACCTACATGGCCCGGTCGGACAAAGCCCGTGCCCAGCTGGGTTGGACAACTCGCCCGTTGCAAACCGGCATGAAAGAGACGTTCGATTGGATTATCCGCACAGAACCCCAGCAAACCCCCTCCCCATTGGGAGATAACCAGAAACAAATCGCCACCCTGGCCCTGGTGGCAGCGGCCGTTTTATTGGTGTGGTGGCTTTTCGGCCGTCGCCGCACATAACCCAAGATTAACCCCTTGAAGACATGTGATTTGGTGGGAAAACCCGAATAGCACGCGGATGACGCAGGTTTTACGAGTTTTCGCGGATTCACATTAAAAGTGCAGATCTGAATAGGCCCAACCAAAAGCGGCTGGTCATTCAAGAAAAATGACCAGCCGCTTCTCAATCCCCCGATCCCTTATTTTTACTACCGGCGATGTTTTTGCTGTGCCACAACTTTCGCCAGAAGTAAATTCCGCTGTTTTTGTATCTTCTGTGCCCACATCCAATAAAAAAGAATACCGGCCGCAAAAATCCACATAAATCACCCCTGATATATTGTGCAGGACAATAAATACGGGGTCATTGTGCCTGAAACAGGTATGTTTGGAAATAGGTCAATCGGACTATAGGGCAGAAACGGCCGTTTTCCTTAACCGCAGATAAGAAAGAGGGGGCAAAATAGCGTCACTTAGGTGACAAAACCTCAATTATCGTGAGAAAAAAGTACCCAACCCTTGCACAAAAAACCGCTTTTCCTATAATTCCCCCTAACCTGGGAAGAGGTTATATGTTGGTTGTGGCATTGACAGATACAATTATACCCTGGATATTAGGGACTTTATTGCTTCTCATGTCGTTGACATGTAGTATGGCTCTAAAGTCCTGGCGCGATATAAAGCGTTCTTCATACTTCTTTCTCCGCCGCCGCGCCGAGAAACGCTTACAGACTTACCTATCAACCAGTCTCTGTTTGATGTTTGTCACGGTTGGTGTAGCCGCATTTACCTGGCAAACCCCGCAAGATAGCACCCCCCGTATGGCTATTTTAACCAACGAAAAACCCCCGGACGCAGAAACCATAGCCCTTTTTGAAGACTCCGCCCAAGAAACCACCATTACCTTAGAAGAAACAACCCCTGAATTATCCGCAGAACCCCCAACTCCCACCCTTCCTGAACAGTTTAACCAGTATGAACCCCAAACCGAGCTAAACCCGGATACAGCGTTGGGTTCGCTGCTGTTTTCAACTGAAATCAATGATGATTATGAAGCGTTAGAACCGCAACGCATTTTTCCCGAAGGAAACTTTACCCTCTTTGCCACCTTTAGTTATGAAGCGATGGCTGATGGTATGGCCTGGGCCTGGGTGTGGCGGTATGATGGTGAAGTGGTAGATGGGGGGAATGAATTGTGGGAGTATGGAGATGAGGGGCCGGGTTACATCTTTTTTAACCCGGAAGAAGGGTTTAGCCGGGGGGAGTATTCTTTAGAAGTGTGGGTGAATGGGCAGTTATTGACCCAATCTGCGGTGGTGATGAATACAGCGGCCGTTTCTGCCGGAAATTAAAGTTTATCTGCGTTACCCCCAAAATTGTTTTGAAAATCGGTGTACTACCCGTTGGGCTAAAGCCCAGAGTTGGGGTATCTCTTTGACGTGTAAGAGCCAACACAGTAGCAAATAAATCACCCCTCCTGCAAGACCACCTCCAATCAGTTGTTGCCAAACGGCCGTTTCCGGCAACCACCCTATGACAATTTCCATACCCCCGGCCATACCTGCGGTAGCGATGCCCATCCGCCACACCCCATCCCATAATGTTGTTTCACCAATGCCGCCCATTTTGCGGCGCAAGAGCCAGAGCAAAAGCCCTACTTCAAAAAAGTTTGAGAGGGAATATCCTAACGCCAACCCACCCAATGGCAACCCACCAAAACTGGGAAACAGAGAGTAACTTAGCCATCCACTAAGGGCTGCCATAAACAAAATCTGGGCCGCACCCGCTAAAACAGGCGTGGTGGTGTCGCTGAGGGCATAAAAAGCGCGGGCGACAATTTCCAGGGCATTTAACGCTACCAATCCCAGAGCCAAAAAAAACAGGGCATAAGCCACCAGCAAGGTGTCTTCGGCATTAAAACGGCCCCGTTGGAAAAAGAGGGTTATCATCGGTTGGCGCAAAATGGCTAAAACGGCCGAAATTGGCAATCCCAAAAACAGTAACCAACGGAGCGAATCGGCCAGAATGTGCCGCATCTCCTCCAGAGCCGATTGAGCCGCCAACGCCGCGAAGGTGGGAAAGGCTGCAATCCCCATCGCCTGCCCCAAAACCCCTTGCGGCAAAATGACCACCCGTAACGCCAGGTCTAAAGCCGGGTATGCCCCTAGCGACATAAACCCGGTGAGGTACAGGATGACAAACCGGTTAATTTCGCTAAACGACAACCCCAAAACACGCGGGGCCATCAGCCGTAACACCTGTCGCAACCCTGAATCTTGTAAGGATAAAACGGCCGAATATCGCGCCCCTTTCCATCGCAAACCAGGCAGTTGGATGAGCAGATGCCCCACCGCCCCCACCACTGTGCCAATCGCCAGCCCTAACTCCTTCGGGTTGATCAGCAACGCCCCAGCAATGATGCCCAGGTTATAAATTGTGGGGGCCAGGGCGGGCAGCAAAAAATGTTGCCGTGCATTTAACGCCCCCATGATAACCCCGCTGGCCCCAAAAATAACCGGCGAAATCAGCATGATCCGCATCAGGCGCACGGTCAGGGGCAATAGCTGGGGTTCCTGGTTTATCAGGTCTTGGAAAAAAAGGGAGACAAATTGGGGGGCAAAAAGGATAGTTAACCCGGCGATGAGGGTGGTAATGAGGATAGCCAGATTGATAACGGCGGAAAATAACCGCCACGCCCCGCTTTCATCCTCACGAGCAAAATAAGCCGTAAAAGTGGGGATAAATGCCGAACCAATCGCCCCGCCCGCCACAATGAGAAAAATGGTCTCTGGGAAGCGACTGGCAGTGGCAAAGGCGGTGGCTTCTATTGTTGCTACCCCCAGGTAATACTTGGTGACAATATCGCGCAATAGGCCAATGATACGGCTTAACAAAACGGCCGTTGCTACCAAACCTGCTGCTTTCATCATTTGGGAACGGTGTGTTTCTACCGGGTTGGTTGCAGACATGAGGGGGAATTATACACAGGATGGGAAATAAAAACGGGCTGGCTTCGTAGCCAGCCCGACTGTTTTTGGGAGAGTCAGGAACGCCGAAACCTGACTCTCGTTAAAAGGAGGAGAAGAAGAAGAGATTTTACCCTTCATGGGAGATTCTAACCCAGGCAGGCAATTAACACTGTACGCCACCCCTACGCCAAACCTACGACAAACCTACGCTTGTGAAGGCTGTCACGAAACAGTGTTGGATGGTTGCGGCCTTTTATACTCGCCCTTCTCTGGTGAGCCATGTAAAATCTACCCCATGCGTCATTTGAATCATTACCAGGTAACAGGGTTTATGACCGCCTGTTTATTGGTGGCGGCGGTTTTGCGGTTGCCGGGGTTGCTGGCTGCCCCACCCGGCCTCCATTTTGATGAGGCCACCAATGCTTTGTTATCGGCCGATATTGGGTTGCAGGGGGCCAGACCCGTGTTTACCCCAGGATTTACCGGACAGGAACCCCTCTTTTTTTATTTGGCAGGGGGGATGATGTCTTTAATCGGCCGTTCTGTGTTTGCCCTCCGTCTGACCTCAGCCTTTGTTGGCCTGTTGACCATTGCCGCCACCTATCGGTTAGGACAGGAGATGTTTGACGACCGGCGAATCTCCCTAATTGCAGCGGCTCTGCTAACGGTCAGTTTTTGGCATTTGTTGTTTAGCCGTTTGGGGTTGCGGGCCATCAGTCAGCCGTTGTTGCAGGTTTTGGCCATGGCAGCTCTATTTCGTGGGTTGAGGCACCACAACCTGCGCTGGCTGACCCTCAGTGGCATCTTTTTAGGGTTAACAGCTTACACGTATCTGGCAGCACGTTTGTTTCCTATTGTTATGTTAATTATTTGTGTGCCGCTTCTGGTCAATCGGCCGGGGTATCGGCAGCGGTGGGCCGAGGTATTGCTGGTGGTGGGGGTAGCTCTTGTAGTGGTGGCTCCGTTGCTCAACTACTTTCTGGTACATCCTGATGCTTTCTGGGTACGGGTGAATCAGGTAGCCCCCGGCGAAGCTGAATTGGGTCTGGGTCAGAGTTACCTGAAGTCGTTGGGCATGTTTTTTGTGCAGGGTGATCCTTATTGGCGGTTTAACTTGCCAGGACGGCCGTTATTTGATTGGTTTTGGGGTGGGTTGTTGGTGGTGGGGTGGCTGCTGTGTGTAGGGCGGTGGCGAAAAATAACGGCCGATTACCGCCGCGCCGCCCTGCTGTTGTTAATTGTATCCCCTTTAGTGATGCTGCTGGCAACCGCTCTGACAACCCAGGAAATTGTTCCCAGCAATTTACGCACGTTGGGACTGATCCCCTTTCTCTTTTATTTGCCCGCTATTGGCCTGGCTTTTTTGTTTCAAGACCTGGGAACCTGGTTCAAACTGCCCGCGCCGGGGCTGGCAACAGTGGCAACTGGTGTGTTGGTGTTAATTTTAGGTGGGTTATCTGTCTGGCAAAGTTATTTTGAACGGTGGGCGGTTGAACCATTTGTGTTTTATGAGTCGGATGGCGACCTGGCGATGGCCGCCCCGTTTATAGATAACCTGCCAACGGCCGATGTTACCATTTATGTCGCTGCCCTTCATTACCAGCACCCCACACTCGCTTTTCTGAGCAAACGGTATGACGACATCAAATGGTTGCCCGATAGCCAGGCTCTGGTTTTCCCGCCCCAGGGATCGGCCGTTTACATTTTCCCCCACAGCAGCCCTTTGCCCGAATGGGCCACCCCATTTTTGCAATCAGCCACCCCACTGCCTGCACCACTCGGCCCCGACCATCAGCCTGCTTATGCCGCTTATGAGGTGGCAGCCACCCCAGAGTGGACAGTTCCCAACCCGGTACAGGTGAACTTTGCCTATGCCGTGACTCTGTTGGGGTATGAAGTGCCACCAAGAGCGGCTGGTGAAACCTTGCCTATTACCCTGTATTGGCAGATCGAAGGAGTCCCACCTGCCGAGTTTACCCCATTTGTCCATCTGGAGGATACATGGCGGCATCGTTGGAGCCAGGC
>CAZPEJ010000203.1:5756-8393 GCA_964585465.1 uncultured Ardenticatenaceae bacterium | reverse complement strand
GCTGTCGCCGGGTTGGGGATGGTTGGTTGGGTATGGGGCCGAGGAAGGAAATGATTGATGGTGTAGCGGTCATCAATAACCGCGCTAAAAACAACAAGTTGATTCCAGTAATGTCTATTGGTAGAAACGAAGTGAAATTATGAACATCGCCCCGCTCACAGATGTTAAAGCGCGATTTAGCGCATATATCAATCAGTTGCAAACATCCCCTGTTATCGTGACCAAAAATGGTAAACCCGTTGCACTCATGATGGGTATATCGGAACAAGATGATTTAGAACGAGTGATGTTGGCTATTTCGCCAAGGTTTCAAACCTTGCTGGATAAAGCAGAGAAGCGTATTCAGGAAACTGGTGGAATAAGTCACGATGAAGTTTGGGCGCAAATTGAATCCGAGGAAAGGGCATAACGTTACGATAATAAGGTGGGTTTTTCGGATTTTGTGGGGTTTGCGGTGAAACGTAAAACGTGAAATTTCTCTGGTCACGTTTTACGTTTCACGTTTCATTGTTTGTCAACCGCCTGAGTTCCCAAAGAACCCATAAGGTTTCTCGCGCAGAGGCACAGAGATTTTTTCCTTTCAGCGTCTCTACACCTCTGCGCCACATAAAGTTAATTCCAGTAATGTCTACGGTTTGAAAATAATCGGCAAATAGGTACTCAACGCATCCACCAATGTCACAACCTGTGTGTTACCCACTGCCGACCAGCCACCATCGGCCGTTACCTGATAGGTGATGTTTCGGATGGTTTCGGTGGCTGTGACCACAAAGTGAACGGAAAGTTGACTGCCAGCCGCCAGTGAACTGATTTGCCAGGTGACATCTTGCCCATCAAAACTGCCACCGTCGGGGCTGCTGATAAACGTAGCCCCAACCGGTAACGTGTCGCTAATGAACAAATTGGTCAGGGTTATGCCACCACTGTTCGAGATGGTGAGGGTGTAGGTGATGGGGGTGTTGGCATCGGCCAGGGCCGGGGCGGTTTTGTGGATGCCCAGGGGAGAAAGAGCTACCGTTGTCACGGGTTCACTGCCAACCGCACCAAAACCGCCATCGGCCGTTACCTGGTAAATCTCATTAACAACGGTTTGGGTGGCGGTGACGGCAAATTGGAAATCGGCCGTTTCTCCCCCAGGCAAAGATGCCAGATTCCACACCACCACATTGCCGTTTAACATGCCACCGCTGCCAGCCAGATAGGTTGCCCCGGCCGGTAATGTGTCGCTAATCACCAGGTTGGTGGCCGCCACACCGCCCTGGTTGGCAACTGTCAGGGTGTAGGTGAAGGGAGTCCCCACAACGGCCGATTCTGGGGCTGTTTTGTGAATGTGCAGGTCAGGTGACTGGATAATGGTCACGACCGGCTCATTGCCCACCGCCCCGTAGCCGCCATCGGCCGTTACGACATAATGCAGATTGGTAATGGTGTGGGTAGTGGTGACGGCAAATTGGAAATCGGCCGTTTCTCCCCCAGGCAACGAAGCCAGATTCCACACTACCACCTCACCATTTAACGAGCCACCACTGCCCGGCAAATAGTTGGCCCCAACAGGCAGGGTGTCACTAATCACCAGGTTGGTGGCAGCGGCTCCGCCCTGGTTGGCAACTGTCAGGGTGTAGGTGATGGGGGTACCTGCAACGGCCGATTCTGGGCCTGTTTTGTGAATGTGCAGGTCGGGAGTTAAGATGGTTGTCACCACCGGCTCCTCTCCAACGACATTGATGCCACCATCGGCCGTTACGCCGTAAACCTCGTTGGTGATGGTCTGGGTGGCTGTTACCACAAAGGTCACACTGGTGGCACTGTCGGGTGACAGGTCACTCACCGCCCAGCTAACCGTATTCCCCACCAGACTGCCCCCGCTGACATAGTAGCTGTTGGCTGGTAGGTCGTCGCTGATGAGCAAGTTGGTAGCAGCCAGGTCACCGGAGTTGGTGACAGTGAGGGTGTAGGTGATGGGGGCACCGGGCGGAACGGCCGATGCGGCACTTTTGTGAATGCTCAGTTGCGCGGTCACAGGTGTGTTTTCCTCAATGAGGTAAATCCGCCCGGTTCCCAACGTGGCACCGTAAATTTCCCCATACACATCTACCCCAAACGTAGAGGGGGAGGCCGGGAAGTTGGGTAAACTTTGGTTAATCCAGCCACCGCTGCCATCAGAGATTAACGCCCACATCTGGTCGGTGATGTATTCTCCAAACAGATAATACCCCTGCATAATCGGGTGTTGTGTCCCCCGGTAGACAAACCCGCCCGTCACTGCCCGGGGAGCTCCACTAGGATGGCTGTACTCATAAATAGGCCACAGGTAGTCGTTGGGGTTGGTGCTACAACCGGACGTATTGTACGCATGATTGCCTTCGTAACACCGCCAGCCATAGTTTTCCCCGCCTGTGCTGCTGGCAGGGGCAAAATCTATCTCTTCCCACGCGTTTTGCCCCACATCTCCGGTATACAAATCTCCGGTCAATGAGTCAAAGCTAAACCGCCAGGGGTTTCGCAGTCCGTAAGCCCAGATTTCATCACACACCCCGGCCTGCCCCACAAATGGGTTGTCTGGTGGGATGGAGTAGTTGCCATCAGCGTCACAGTCGGGTGGGTTGCCTGCGTTTTCGTCCACATCAATGCGTAAAA
>CAZPEJ010000203.1:0-5656 GCA_964585465.1 uncultured Ardenticatenaceae bacterium | reverse complement strand
TCAGCGTCACAGTCGGGTGGGTTGCCTGCGTTTTCGTCCACATCAATGCGTAAAAATTTGCCTAGCAGTGAACTCAAAGTTTGGGCGTAGTTTTGTGGATCCCCACCGGAGCCACCATCCCCCATGCCGATGTACAGGTACCCATCCGGGCCAAAGTTGAGGTCGCCACCGTTGTGGTTGCTGTAGGGTTGGAAGATTTCTGTTAATACCAGTTCGCTATTGGGATCGGCCACGTTGGGATCGGCCGTTACCGTGAAACGAGAGACGCGGGTGTATAAATTGCCATAGGTATAATTGACATAAAAGTACCCGTTGCTGCTGTATTGCGGATGAAAAACCAACCCCAACAACCCCATTTCCGAGCCATTGTCATTTACCCGGTCGGTAATGTTGAGAAATGTAGGGGCAGAAGTAGCACCAGAATCCAGGGGCACTACCCGAATAATGCCAGCCTGTTCCACGATAAATAAACGGTCATCACCAGCGTTGGCAATGTCCACCGGATCGTTAAACGTCAAATTGGGGTAAAAACTGACATAGCTGATGTCTAAACTGCCTGCTGGGGCAGAACTGGCGGCTATGGCTTGGGATTTGGGTAAAAAAGAAAAAAAAGCTGCCATCAGGCCAGCCATTAGACTCAGTAACAGAAGAAACTCTCGTTTTGTTGTTATCACGTTACAACTCCTTTTATTGACAATATATGGATAAAATATGGATGATACGTTAAAATCTGGATGTAATTGTGATTGTACCATACTCAGCCTGAAATGAGGCGAAGTGAGCAAGTTAAATGAGTAAAAGATTAACAGCAGGTGCATTGGCTCCGGTAGGCACCGTCTTGGATGTGGCTGGTGAGCCTATACAAATAGATAGTTTATGGCGAGATGGCCCGGTTCTTTTGACGTTTTTACGTCACTTTGGTTGACTGTTTTGTCGTGAGTGGATGACTCAGTTGGAGTCACATAAAGATGAAATTGCCCAATCAGGGTTAAAAGTGATAGCCATTGCGTTGGGAGAACCAAAACACGCCCAACGGTATTGCCCGGCTCTGGCTCCTAGTATTCATTGTTACTGTAACCAGACCATGGAACTGTATTTTATGTATGGTTTGCGCCGGGCAGATGCCTGGACGATTTTTAAGCCGGGGTTGTGGACGGGGGCGGCGCGGGCCGCGCTGAAAGGGCATGTGCAAGGGAAAGCCACCGGGGATATTGCCATGATTCCTGGTACGTTTGTGGTGGATCAGCAGGGGGTTATCCGGTATGCCCATTACAACGACCACGCTGCCGATCATCCCCACATCCCCGATTTGTTGCGGGTGAAGGTATAGAATGGAACGCGGATGACGCGGGTTTTATTTGTTGGGTCTACCTGGGACTCTTTGTGCAGCTCAGCGTGACACGTTATCGTCACTGGACGTTGGCAAATCAATGAGTTTGATGGGCTGCAACAGGGCACGGTCTAGTTCTGTTATGCGGTCTGGGCCTAGTTGTTGCAGGGTTTCATAAACGGTTTGTGCTGAGGTTCGTAAGGCGGCTACATCTATACCACGACAGGGCGAGGGGAATGGCTCTAACCATTGGCGCACCCGCATAAACATTTTGATGGCTCCACGATAGTTGCCTCGTTCAATTTGCAGGTAAGCGACGGCAATTTGTAAGATGCCTCGATACAATTCACGGCCGTTACTTTGGTCTTCGTTCCAGGCATGTTCTAACTCTTCGTGGGCATCAAAGTAATGACCCGCATTAAACAGGGTAATGCCTTTTTGCCCCAGGGTAGACAGGGGTTGCTGGCACACTTCCTGGTAGGCAGCTTCATTGGGGATGCGAGCATGTGTTTGTAACAGTTGGGGTAGGTCGCTGGTGAAACGGGAACGGCCGATTACCACTTCTGCCCCTACTTGCCTGGCACGCTCCAATTGGTTTACCGCTTCATGTGGCCCAAAACAGAGAATGGGCATTCGTCGGGTGGCGGGTGAAGATTTTAACAGGGCGATCCACCGGTCCCAGGGAATTGCCGCATTATTCAGGTCAAAAATGAGCAAGGCAGGCTGCCATTGAGTGATTTTGGTAAAAAGCTGCCCTTCCCGGCCGTGCAACATTTCGCCAGGTGTTTCAGTGGGGAGGTTGGGGTCTGGTGGCCCCATCTCGGCGGCGTTTTCCACCCAGATGGTGTTAAACCCCAAATTTTTGGCCGCATTTTCAATTTTTGTGGTAAAAAATAGGTCAGAAACAAACCCAACCAGTAATGGAGCAGTTGTTTGTACGTTCATATTTCCATTAAAGCATGAATGGGGGCAAAGGGCGAGAGATTACGCGGCATAAAACCATAAATTGACATTCTGCTGAAAGAGATTAGAGATTGGAGATTTGCAAATCTCCAATCTCTAATCTCCAATTTCAATGAAACTATCAGTTTATGCCGCCTGTGAGCGTCTCTGTGTTATCGGTGGTTCATTCTCAAAGTGAAGGTTTGATGGACTCAACAACTTATCAACGATTTGTCGAACGGTATGAAAGTGGGCAGTTGCCCTGGGCATTGGAGTTGCCGCCGCCAGAGGTGGTGGCGTTGGTGACACAGGTGCCGCCGGGGCGGGTGTTGGATTTGGGGTGTGGATACGGCCGTTCTGCGATTTATCTGGCGCAACATGGCTGGTTAGCGGATGGGGTGGACTTTGTTCCTTTGGCAGTGGCAGAGGCGGAACAGCGAGCCGCCATGCAAGGTGTGAGCGACAAAACACGTTTTTTTGTGGCCTCCATTACTGATTTAACCTTTTTGCAACCAGGGTATGATTTGGCAATAGACATTGGTTGTATGCACGTCTTGGATGATGTGGGGTTACAAACCTACCAGCAGGAACTTATGCGTTTGTTGCGCCCTGGGGCTTTGTATTTGTTGTTTGTCCATTTGCGCCAGGGGGACGAACCCGAAGACGGCCGTCCGCACGGTATTTTTGAAGAAACAATTTTTGCCTTATTCGGCCGGGGGTTTGAACTGGAAAAAGTGGAACACGGCACCACCCAGGTGGAAGACAAACCTGTGTGGCACTCTGCCTGGTTTTGGTTTCGGCGGCAAGAACCTGGCTGAAGCGTGAAATGTGAAGCGTGAAACGTGAAATGTGAAACGTGAAGCGTGAAAGGTTTCAGGTTTGCGCCTTACAGAACTGAAATTGGAGATTGGAGATTAACATTCAATCTCCAATCTCCAATCTCTTGTAGGTGATTGAATCCGCGTTCCTTAGCAGTGAATCCTCTGTTCTGTTTATTTCTCTTTTAGTTTTGGCAGCCAGTAGAGGAGGGTGCTGCCATCGGTGAACCCTAGCGGTAAAAAGGCTCCCAGGAAGAAGATGAAGAAGTTCTCCAGGCAGAAGAAGAGGGCCAGGGTATAGGGAATGCCGCCAGTGCCGCGCAGCAGCAAAACAAGCAGGCCTCCTACCAGACTTAAGAATAGGCTGACAGGTGGGCCGCCCAATGCCCGTTGAATGTGGGTGCGGGCGGGCAAAGGTGGTTCGTCGGCCGGATAACGGGCGGCTTGCAAGACCCACCAGAAGCGGAGGCTTTTCATGGGATACCCTACCCGCCGGGCTACCCAGGCATGGCCTAGCTGGTGCAAGGTTTCGCCTGTCCAGTGGAGCAAGGTAGCCAGGAAACCCACCACAACGGCCGTTCCTGCCCCCACTGATAACCACCAGCCAGCCACCACACTCAAGACCAGCCATAACAACAAAGTCCCAATAACGGCCGAACCGTAAAAACCCATCTCTAATCCAAACCAGTGACCTAACGGATATTTGTTTCGCATGATAATCCTTTTTAGCTGATAGCTGACGGCTGATAGCTGATAGCTGAAAACTGTTAGCTGTTAGCTGTTAGCCAGGTTTTAAGAGTTGCCGCAAGGTGGGAAACGTTGTGCCCCAGGTAAAGGTTGTAGGGGGTTGTTTGCTGGCTAAGGGTTTGCAGCAGTTCCAGGTGGGTGGGCAGGCTGGGGGCATCCCATTGGTCTATGCTTTCTTCCATCAGGCGGGCCAGGGCCAGGGCGCGGTTGAGTGGTTGCACGGCCGTTTTTGCTTGTTCTGTCACCTGGGGAAAAAAAACGGCCGAAACCGCAGCCGCCGGGGTGTGGGGTTTTGCCCCAGGCAGCACCCATTTAGACCCGGCTGGCAGGTTTTGCCCCAGGGTTTGCAGTTGTGGCAACAGTTGAAGGGAAGTGGGGCGTACTGTGATCCGGTCTGGCATAGGCAGGGCTTCTACCTGTGTCCCCCTTTTTTGCAGCAACACCATGTCGTTTGCCAACAACTCCCACCCGGCTAAAACCAACGCCAACCCGGCCGTTGTTTTGCCACTGCCACTTGGCCCCACCAGCAGCAGCGAACGGCCGTTTTGGCTGGCGGCAAACCCGTGAATTAAATAATACCCATGCCGACGCAGCAGGGGAGCCAGGGCGGTAAAGGTGATGTCTTGGAAACGGCCGTATTCCAACGCCGCAGGCAAAACTACCCCGTGAATGGTCTGCTGGGCCAGGTTCACTTGCACAAATGCCCCGTCTTGAAAGTGTAAAAGATAAACAGGGCTGGTGGTGTGTTCGGCCCCATACACAGTTAATACCCCTACCCCGTTCGGCCAACGGTGGTGGTCAGAAAAAAGGGGCGGAGATGTTGGCAGAGGGGGCAGGGATTGGGTCAGGTGGAGGGAAAAGTGAATGGAAAACGGCCGTTCTGCCTCCTCAAACCACCCGGCCAATAGTTGCCGCCACTGGTCGTTAATCCGTTGATCACAGCTCTCCAGGCAGATGGTAAGGTGGTGCAAGTGAAGGAACATTCTATTTTCGTTTCCGCCCCGACCAGATTTTGTAAAGATGGGTAAAGGAGTCACCAGAAACGGCCGTCCATCGGCTATCGGTGGTTTGTTCCTCCGCCAGGTAGCGGGCCTCCTCTGTTTGAAGCTCTTGCCACTCCGTTTCGGTCATGGGTTGGGCCTCCCACCCTTCATGACGCGGCACGATCACTACCCGCGCCAGTTCTGCTTTGTAATCCAGGCGAATCTCGGTGCCTGGGGCTGGCACTTTGAAGACCAGAAAAAGCTGGCGTGGATACCAATCCGTTTCAACCAGGCCAATCTGGGCTTCCAGGCCGGTTGGTGATTGGGTAGCGGGGAGTAACAGGCTCACCAGCCCTGGCGGGGTTTTGAGAGTGTAACCACTGCCAATGCCAAAGTGCCCGGCGGAAAACTGGTCAATGACCCGGCTCTGGTTTGTTTCGCGGCTCAGTTGTTCCAGGTTGTGGATGGTGATTCGGCCGTTTTCCTGCCCCACAATTGTCACCGATGTCAGGTAGCCATAAAACAGCGTCCAGCCAGCCGTTTGTCCATCTACCCAGGGTTTGCAATGGAATGGCACCACATGGGGCGGGGTGGCGTTCCCTTGTGCGCGCTGTTCGGGGGTGACAAACGGCCGGGAACGGGCCGGGTCAGGAATGTAAGGAGCGGACTTGGCAAATTTGAGCATAAAGGTGAAGGAGGTATGGCGTATTCTGTCTTGCGGGTATGCCACACATCATAACGTTTATCAGAAATTAGGGTAACAACGAATGAAACGTGAAACGTGAAACGTAAAACGTAAAACGTGAAATTTCTCTGGTCACGTTTTACGTTTCACG
>CAZPEJ010000202.1:0-8447 GCA_964585465.1 uncultured Ardenticatenaceae bacterium | reverse complement strand
AGTTGTGGGCGTGGCCGAGTGGGAAAGGCCAGTTAATGAGGGCAAAACGGGCATAGGCAGGTTCATAATTACCAAACCCTACCCCTAACCAGGGCTGTTCCCGCGCCATATCCAGGGCGGCTTGCCAATGGGCCAGCCGTTCCAACACGGCGTAATTTTCATCGTTAATGTCCACCCCCCGCACATCCCCAAAGGTAAAATCCTCCTGGAACCCGGCCAGGCGATTGGTGATACTGGCTGGCAGCAGCCCTAGTTGCCACCCCACCAGCAGCCCCACTCCCAAAACCCCCACCAGTGTGAGGCCTTGCCACCGTTTTTGCGGCCAAAAAAGTATCAAAACGGCCGTTCCAGCGGCAAACCCTAACCACGCTCCCCGGCTCAGAGAAAAAATCAAAGCGGCCGTTGCAGCCAGCAACACCCCACCCAGACAGAACAAAGGGGCAGCCACCATCTTGACCCTTTTTGTCCCCAAATACCCCAAAACCCCCACCAGTGTGAGGCCTTGCCACCGTTTTTGCGGCCAAAAAAGTATCAAAACGGCCGTTCCAGCGGCAAACCCTAACCACGCTCCCCGGCTCAGAGAAAAAATCAAAGCGGCCGTTGCAGCCAATAACACCCCACCCAGGCAGAACAAAGGGGCAGCCACCATCTTGACCTTTTTTGTCCTCAAATACCCCAAAAAAGTACCAGCTGCCAACAGGGCTGTCAGGTTCATAAAACCACCAAAAGGGTTGGGTTGTTCAAATGTGCCATACACCCGCTGCCCAAAAAATTGGGTTGCCAGATAAAAATGGCCTAACACCCCGCTGCCGGTGGCCTCGCCAGCCAACGTGTATTGCCAGATGCCAATGGCCGCCTGGACAAAACCGGTAAACAGCAATAACCACAGCACCAGGAAATGCCCTGGGACTTTTAGAGCGGCGGGAGTTAGTGCAGGTTTTCGTAGGTTCTCATCAGGTTTTTGAAGATACGTTTCCTCTGGTAATTCCCTACTGATTACTGAGTACTGATTACTAGGTACTGATACCAGCTGGGTATCTCCCTGGAGCAGCTCAACGGTTATCACAACTAATAAGTAGATTTCGAGCCATTTAAGTAACTCTTTGATGCCAAATTGTAAAGAATTACTCTCCAACAGGGAGAGGGCTGCCACCAGGATAAAGGCAAAGAGAGGTAGAGACAGGTAGGTGCGGGGGAAATGGAGGTGGCGACGGGTTAAACTTCTAACCAACCAAACGGCCGTTACCAACAACAACATCATCTGGCCGCTATCCAACACTGAACTGCCCACCAGGATATTTTCCAGAGCCGAAAACGGCCCCACCAGCAGCATGATCCCAATACCAACCAGAGGAAAAATGAGGGTGAGCAGGAAAACGGCCGTTCCCACCCCCCCCACCACAGCCCACACCAGCGGGAGTTGCGTCAGCAATATACCAGCCAACAAAGCTGCTAGAAAAAAAGGAATTGGCTGCCAGACACCCCCCAACGACCTGGGAAGGGGGAAATAAACGCTCACCATCTCACCCTGTTTGTTTACGCTTTCACCCGCTGGCGGAAATAAGTCACCGTTTCGGCCAGACCATCCGCCAGATTAACTTTTGGCTCCCAACCCAACACCCGTTGCGCTTTGCTGATGTCCGGGCGACGCACTTTGGGATCATCGGCCGTTCTTTCATCTTTCGGTTTAACAAAATGAATCGGCGACTGGCTACCCGACACTTTCAACACGGCCTCCGCAAACTCCTTGATCGTCATCTCATTTGGATTACCGATATTCACCGGCAACTTCTCGTTAGAAAACAGCAGGCGGTAAATCCCTTCAATCAAATCACTGTAATATTGAAACGAACGAGTCTGGCTGCCATCCCCATACACCGTCAGCGGTTGGCGGGTCAACGCCTGATAAATAAAGTTTGGCACCACCCGCCCATCATTCAAGCGCATCCGAGGCCCATAGGTGTTAAATATCCGCACAATCCGAGTTTCCAGGCCATGATACCGTTGATAAGCCAGAGTCATCGCCTCGGCAAACCGTTTGGCCTCATCATACACCCCACGCGGGCCAATCGGGTTGACATGCCCCCAATACGTCTCCGGTTGCGGATTCACCTGGGGATCGCCGTACACCTCCGACGTAGAAGCCAGCAAATACCGCGCCCCTTTGGCTTTGGCTAACCCCAGCGTGTTATGAGTGCCCAACGACCCCACCTTGAGCGTGGGAATTGGGTGTTCCAAATAATCATTAGGGCTGGCCGGAGAAGCAAAATGTAACACTGCATCCAGCGAACCAGGGACATAGATGTAATTGCTCACATCCTGTTTGATAAATTGAAACCGATCATGCCCCATCAGATGGGCGATATTATCCATGTTACCTGTAATCAGGTTATCCATACCAATGACGGTATGCCCTTCACTAATAAAGCGGTCTGATAAATGTGACCCTAAAAAACCAGCCGCGCCAGTAATCAGTACGCGCATAAAACCTCCAGCATCGTTTAATGACAAATTTTGTTGGTTCTTTGGGAACTCAAGGGGTTGGCAACCAATGAAACGTGAAACGTAAAACGTGACCAGAGAAATTTCACGTTTCACGGCAAACCCCACAAAATCCGAAAGACCCTTTTTGTTTATTGTACCGTACCCCTCTACAGCAGGCGAACAGGAAAGTGTTCCTGGTTTATGAAATGTGAAACGTAAAACGTGAACAAGAATTATGACGGTTCGCACCTTTATTTTGGCACGACTATTAAACCACCCCCCCATTCTGTTTTGCCAATGAGGTGATGACAAATAGCAGGCATAGCGGTGTCATGCGTAACTAAAAGGGTGGGGCGTTTTTTGTTAAGATGCCAGATTGAGGCACATAATGGATCCTTTAGCTCTCTTTTTTCAGCACAATATCATTGTAATTTACTTTTTTTATGGCCTGGCCTTTTTTTGTATGGGGCTGGCTGTATGGTTGGAGTCGGGGCGCACGGCCGAATTTCGTATGGCGCGGGCGATGGGGCCATTAGCCGGGTTTGGCATTGTGCATGGGTTACACGAGTGGTTTGAAATGTTTCAGCGGTTGGGGCGAGCCGAAGCCACCACTTTGCCAGATTGGTTATTGTCCGATGAATTGCGCCTGCTCCATCTGGTGGTTTCGTTTGTTTTGCTCATCATGTTTGGGGTGCGGTTAATTTATTACAGTCGGCGGAACGAAAGCCACACAGGCACAGCGGATGATCGGGGGTTGGTGATTTTTGCAGCAGGTGGGCTGTTGGCGGTGTGGGTGTTGAGCCTGATGATAACCCATTGGATGTATCAGCCAGACACCGAGACCTTTTTAACGGCCGTTGACGTATTAGCTCGTTACACCCTGGGGATTCCGGGGGCATTGTTGGCTTCCTGGGCTATTGTGTTGGAACAACAAACCTTTAGTTTACGCGGCATGTCCGGCACCGGACGAGATTTGCTGCGGGCGGCCCTGGCCCTGTTTCTCTATGGTGTGGTGGGGCAGGCATTCCCAAAACAAAGTTTCCTTTTCCCGGCATCTATAATTAACAGCGATTGGTTCGCCCTCACCTTTGGCATTCCCATTCAGCTATTCCGGGCGGTGGCTGCCGCCATCATGGCCTTTTTTATTTTGCGTGCCCTGCGAGCCTTTGAACTGGAGAACCAGGAACGGCTATTTACCGCCAATAAAGCAAAACTGGATGCCCAGCAAGAGGCTTTGGCTGTGCAGCAACAGGCACGGTTACAAACAGAAGCGTTAAATCAACAACTGCAACACGCCTACCAGGCGTTGCAGGCCCGCGAGGCGGTGCAACGAGATTTGTTACATCGGGTGGTGACGGCTCAGGAGCAGGAGCGACAACGGGTTGCCCGCGATTTACACGACACAACCGGGCAGGCGTTGACGGCGTTGGGGTTGGGGTTTGCGGCGGTGCGGGATGGGGTGCAACACAATCCTGATCTGGCGGTTCGCCAGGTTGACCAGTTAAAAAAGCTGAGTATGCAGGCGTTGGAAGAGTTACGTGATTTGATTAGCAATTTACGGCCGTCTGTGTTGGACAATTTGGGGTTGGTTCCTGCCCTGCAAAACCATGTGAAAGAGTTTGAGAACCGAACGGCCGTTCCTGTGACGTTGGCTGTAAACGGCCGTCGTCGCCGCCTGCCACCCGAAATAGAAACCATCATCTTTCGTCTAGTACAAGAAGCCCTCACCAACGTCTCCCGCCATGCCGCCGCCCACCAGGTAAACATTCAACTCAACTTCCAGCCCGACACCTTGCAAATCACCATTCAAGATGACGGACGCGGGTTTGACCCAGAACAAGCCCTCAACCCCCACAACAAACGGCGTGCCTGGGGATTGTTGGGAATGCAGGAGCGTGCCTCCCTGGTACAAGGCCAACTCCACATTCACGCCGCCCCCAATCAGGGGACTACCTTGCAAATCACTATCCCGTTGACCGAGGAGGAAACCCATGACCTCACCGAATCCCATCAAATTGCTGTTGGTAGATGATCATGCCGTCGTGCGTTCTGGTTTACGCATGTTGTTAGAGGCACAAACAGATTTATTGATTGTTGGCGAAGCGGAAACCGGGCTGGAAGCTATTGAGCAGGTCAAACGGCTGCAGCCGGCAGTGGTTTTGATGGATGTGCAAATGCCCGATCTCAACGGCATTGAGGCCACCCGCCGCATCAAAACCAGTACCCCCCAGGTTAACATTTTGGCCTTGACCATGTATGAAGATGACCAATACTTTTTTGAGATGCTCAAGGCGGGGGCTTCGGGGTATGTGCCCAAACGGGCCGCCCCCGATGAGTTAATTCGGGCCATTCGCATAGTTAGCCGGGGGGAGGTGTTTCTTTACCCTTCGCTGGCAACGCGACTGGTGCAAAATTATGTGGAGGAGGTCAAAACTGGGGCACGCCCTGATGCAACGGCCGTTTTGACTCCCCGTGAAGAAGAGGTGTTGGTGTTAATTGCTGGGGGGTATGCGAATGCGGAAATTGCGGAAAAATTAGTAATCAGTGCCAAAACAGTGGATAGACATCGAGAAAATATCATGAGCAAATTAAACCTGCACAATCGAGTAGACCTGGTGAAATATGCTATTCGGATGGGATTGATCGAACTCGATGAATGAGGGCTTGTTCCTCTGCTTGCCATCGGGAAACCAGCCGATTCATGGTATATCCAATAGCCAGGGTGAGGCCAAAGGGCAACAAACAGCGCAGAGCAAAAAAGGTTGTGATCATCAGAGAGGCTTGTAATTCGGTCATGGGATTTCTCCAGTTTGGCAGAGATTAGAGGTTGTGTATAAACAATCTCTAATCTCCAATTTCCTATTTTTTACGAAACTGTGGCAGGAACGGCCGTTTTTTCCGTTTGTATTGCCGGTTGTGGCACCAGTCGGTGATCCACCAGGTTCAAATAACGAATCGCCAGTGTAAAAGCCATCAACCCATAAGCCACCACACCTGCCCCGACCAGATACTCCACCAATGACGGGGTGTAACTGGTGTATAACGGCACATCGCTGTGTGGCAGATACCCAAAAACTACCAGTTGCCCGACCATGTTTGTATCCCAACGGTAGGCCACCAATCCCACAATAACTAACAGCAAAGCCAGCAATTGCAGGCGGTCTTGTTGCCGCAGGCGTTTGTTTAACAAAATAATCATCGGCACTACAATTCCCAGGGTTAGTTCCAACCCCCAGAAGTTAAAGGCCAGTGCGCCGGTTGTTAGCAAGGCAATTCCCTCGTTCCGCCCTGGCTGCGAAGTCAGGCTAATGGCAATTAAGTCCCACACACGCAAACTGAAATAAATGAGCAGCACCCAGCCAATAAATTTGGCAATCGGGTCTAACAACTCTCGTCGGACAAAGGCGCGCGGGGTAAGGTAGGCGGCCACTTTGGAGACAAGCAAGGTGAGGGCTGGCCCGGCCGCAATGGCAGAGATGATGAACAAAACGGCCAGACTGGGACGATACCAGATGGGGCGTGCCCGCAAAACGCCATAGGTGGCTCCGAGCGAGGATTGGTGCAGGGTGGAGAGGCACAGACCGATGATTGCCAGATAAGGAGCCAGTTTGTGCAGGTTTTCCAGATGGTGGGCCAGGTGCGGCCAACGGCCGTTAAACCAACTCGCCTGGGCAAAAATGGGCAACACTTCCAGGGTGAGAACAGAAAAATAGAGGGTGACACACAGGGTCACTTCCCACAATGGTGAGTGGATGTTCCAATAAAACCAGCCGTGCCAGAAACGGTCGGGGCGGCCAATATCCATTACCAGGGTCATCAAAGCCATGCTATACCCCACCATACCCACAAAAACGGCCGTTCGTGCCACCGGTTGAAACTTTTTCAGACGTAGCAGATACACAGCAGCCGAAATAAGGAACGCCCCGGCACTGAGTCCAATAGAAGAAAGGTCAATCGCAATCCACAACCCCCAGGGCACCAGGTTCGTCAGATTGGTAATCACCAGCCCTTTCGCAAAAACCAGCACGGCGGTGGCTAAACCAGCCACCATCACCAGGGCTAAAAAGCTAACCCACAAAACAAACGGCTTTTCTGTTCGTAAATGGTTCATGAAGCCACCTCCGTCTGAGTACTGGATGGCAGGTAATAAATGCGGGGTTCGTTACCCTGTTCTTCGCGTAGGCGGAAGGAGCGATGGGTGGCTAACGCCTGGCTTACTGACGAGTCGGGGTCATTCAAGTCACCAAAGAGCCGCGCCCCCACCGGGCAGGCCACCACACAGGCAGGTGTAGCTGCTTCGTCTACACCAGGTGTCAAACCGGCCGCCAACCCCCGGTCAATGCGTTGCACACAGAAGGTACATTTTTCCACCACGCCGCGTGGCCGTCGGGGCACATCGGGTTCGCCCCAGGTAGGTACTTGGGGATTTTCGCCCGTGAAGGCTTGCCAGTTAAAGCTGCGGGCGTTGTAAGGGCAAGCTTCCTGGCAGTAACGGCAGCCAATACATTTGTCGTAATCCATCATCACAATGCCATCTTCCCGTTGATAGGTGGCACTGACAGGGCAGACATGGGTGCAAGGGGCATCGGCGCAGTGCATACATTGAACGGGAAGGAAGGTTTGTTGTCCATCTATTTCCCCCAGGTCAATGATGCGATTCCAGGCCATGTCTGGGGCTACGTCGTTGTTAGCCTGGCAGGCCCAGACACATTGGTCACAGCCGACACATTTTTCCAGGTCAATGACCATCGCCCAACGGTGGGAAACGGCCGTTCCACTGCCCACCTTGCCGCTTCTCCGTTTGAATAACCTGCCACCAACTGTCGTTGTAACAACCCCAGCGACACCCAGTTTCAAAAAGTCACGCCGTTTCATGGTCTTATTTAACATCGTGTTGCCTCTCGTTTCAGGTTTGTACTACCCATTTCAATAAACTTGTTTGTAGTTCCTACTTCAGTGGGTTTTTCCGGCTGAAGCCGGAACTACGAACCTGTACAAACCCGTGTTACCTCACCCCCACAATGAATAGCCGCAGTCCACGCTCGAACCAGGGTGAACCAACCGCCCCAAATGCCAGCCCCACCAGCCCGGCCAGTACCACAAAGTTAAGGTAGCTGGCAGGTACAGGTTGTTCATGAGTAATCGCCCGATGCACCACACTGTTGCCCCCAGAGGAGTCATCACTGGCGGAGCCAACAAAAGCGGGCATATCTTCGGGGGTGTGCATCTCCTGTTTGTGACATTCATTACACGTCTCCAGGTCAACCGCAAACGTGTGTTCGCGTCGGCTGTGCCCCTCGGTGGGGTTCGTGTCCTCCACCTTCAGGTGACAATCGGTGCATAACAACCCTTCGTCGGCGTGGGCGGTGTAGCTGTAGAAGTGGCTCTCGGTGGTGTGACACGTCTGACACAACGATTGTACGTTATCGGTTTTCATACTGGTGGAGTGAGGATTGTGACAATTGTTACAATTCATCTCCGCTTCCCCGTGTTCGCTGACCTGCCACTCGATATATGTTTCTGTGTGACATTGCCCACAAGAAACGGCCGAATAATCCGTCGTCATCAGCTGTTCCGGGTGTGTGGGGCCATTTTCCACCACTGTATGACACGCATCACAGGTAATACCAGAGGCCTCGTAGGTCTGGCTGGCCGCATCATACCCGGTGGTATGGCAGGCCAGACAGGCTGGGGGTTTGTTTTGTTGCTCCCACGATTGCACAAATTTAATGTCTACGGTGGCTAACCCGTGTAAACTTTTTTCCCAATCTTCTTGAATGGGGGCGTGGCAATCGCCACACTCGGTGGTGAGGGTTTCTTGAACAGGGTCGTCTTGGGCCTGGATGGTAGCTGCGGTGATAAAGGCCAGAAATAGGGCCAATAAAATACCCGTTACCAGTCGTTTGAGAATGTTGATGATCATAGCCTGTCCTCTCTTCACTAAATAGTGGGTGGCTGATACG
>CAZPEJ010000201.1:0-8480 GCA_964585465.1 uncultured Ardenticatenaceae bacterium | reverse complement strand
TTGTCTTTTATCCAATACCGCCAGGGTATGGAAAACCAGGGTTCAGGTGTTTTGCCCAGGCCAATGCGTGGGCCAGAGCAAAGTTGCTCTGGTAGGATGGGTGGTGCATCTTCTACCCATATAACCCCATCGGGAGAACAAAGATTTGTTCCGTTGTGGGATTTGTCAATTTGCATGGCCTGGGTCAAACGGGCAGGGCCGTTTGTCCAGTTGCGGCGGGGGTGATTCGGCCGTTTTTCGGCCATGATTTCCTCCCCTGCCACCGGCTGCAACGCTCGGATGAGTACCGCATTGGCCTGACCTTCCTGCCCGGTGACAATGTTAAACATCCAGTGCATTCCATAGGTAAAATACACATAAACAAAACCAGCCGGGCCAAACATAACGGCCGTTCTGGGAGTAGGGTTGCCTTTGTTAGCCCGGTCGCCATGACACGCCAGGTCTGGCTCGTCTCCATCACAATAGGCTTCTGTTTCCACAATCAAGCCAGAGAGAAAACGGCCGTTTAGCCGTCTGACCAGCTTTTTGCCCAATAAATCGGCCGCTACCACCCGCGCCGGGCGGGCGTAAAAAGAGGCAGGAAGTTGATTCATCATTTTAAGTAACCGTTGGCAGCCAGATAGTAAAACGGCTACCAGCCCCAGGCATACTTTCTACTTCAATTTTACCTTTGTACCGATCCACAATCTCCTTACAAATTGCCAACCCTAAACCAGTCCCCGAAACACCGCTGTCAACGGCCGTTTGCCCACGAAAAAAGCGGTCAAACAGGCGCGGCATATCCTCTGGAGGAATCCCAGAGCCATTATCACTCACCCGCACCCAAATCAACCCCTGCCCTTCATCCGGGTGGCCTGCTTCAATAGCAATTGCCCCACCTTTGACCGTGTAAGCAAACGCATTCCCCAACAAGTTCGTCATCAACTGCTCCAAATGACGGCGTTCCATCCGCACCGAGGGCAAATGGGCCGGAAGAGATTCCCGAAAATGAATCTGACGGGCTTCTGCTTTAGCCGTGAAAGTATCAAAAACATCTTTTATCAACTGACGGGGATCCAACGGTTCTATTTGTTCCGGCAACGGTTGGGAATCCAGGCGCGAGATATTTAACAAATCTTGAATCAGACGGGTTAATCGATCCGTTTCCTGGTGTAAAACCTGCAAATACCGTTCCCGTTTCTCCTCCCTCCCCCGCTCCAACAGGGTGATATAGGTTTTGATATTGGTTAAGGGGGTGCGAAGTTCGTGGGATACATTGGAGACAAACTTGGTTTTGAGACGATCCAACTCTTTAAGGCGGCTAATGTCAGATTGTACACTGACATACCCTGTCACCTCCTGGAACTGGTTTGTAATGGGTGTCACGGTTAAAGCCGCGTCATACAAAACACCATCTTTACGGCGATTGATAACTTCTCCAGACCAACGTTGCCCTTGTGTGAGGTTTTTCCAAAGTTCCTGGTAAACCAACCTCGATGTTTGCCCACTTCCCAAAATACGCGGGTTCAAACCAACCAGTTCCGCCCGCGAGTAACCAGTAATTCGTTCCATTGCCGGATTGATATACAAAATATGGGCCTCCAGATCGGTTAGAATGATGCCTTCGCCCGCGCTCTCCAAAATGGTGAGGGTGCGATCTCGTTCGGTTTGTAATTCGGCCGTTCTCAGTGTCACTTGTTTGGTCAATTGAACAGCCTGACCTCGCAACGCCTCATACAACCTGGCCCGCTCAATGGCCCCGGCCACCTGCCCGGCCAGAGTAGACAAAAACTGGGCATCCCGGTTGTTAAAGGTGTTTAATTGTGGGCTTTCCACGTTCACAACACCCACAATCTTGGTGCCCACTTTTAAGGGAACAGCAATCTCCGAACGGGTTTCAGGATTGCCAGCAAAATAATGTTTTTCTTGGGAAACGTCAGCAATAATCAGGGGTAAACCGGTCTGCACCACCCGCCCCACCACCGAGGCCCCCATCGGCGTGGCCTTAAGGGTCAATATCTTGTCAACGCCATGATAGGACGTATGGGTGCGTAGTTCACCAGACACATCATCTACCAGAACAAAACCAAAAACATGTGGATAGAGGGTGGCGGCAATGGTTTCCGTAGTTTTTTGTAACAGCTGGTCTACATCCAGGGCAACGGCCGTTTCCATCGCCACTTGATGCAAAATCTCCAATTCATTTACCCGCCGACTAATCTCATTGTAAAGACGGGCATTTTCAATTGCCACCGCCGCCTGGTTGGCAAACACAGCCACCATTTCGGCCATTTCGGCCGTATAAATGCCTGCTGTTTTACTATCCAGGTTCAACACCCCAATCAACCGCCCCTTCACCATCAAAGCAGATCCAATCCACGAAGCCACCTGATTGACAAATGGAGCCGTTACCCACTCCTGGCTCCTTTGTGTATAACCAATCACAGCCCAGTAAGGCGGTTGGTTCACCCGCGCCAACAAGCTCGACTTAATTATCTCCAAATTAAGACTGGCTAACTCTTCCGGCGAAAACCCCCGGCAGGCTGCCAGTTCTAATCGGTCGTCGCTCTCATTCACCAGTTGAATCGAAACACAATCATAATCAATTACCTGGTTGAGCAGATCAAAAAGCTGGTTATACACTTCATCCAGGCGTAGACTGGTGGTGAGAATGCTACCCACTTGTTGCAAGGTGCTGGACAAACGAAGTTGGCGACGTTCCATTTCAAACAGGCGGGCATTTTGAATGGCAATGGCGGCCTGTGCCGCCACCCCCTGGCAAAATACCGTCTCTTCCGGGGTAAATTGGTGGGGTTGCCAGCCACTCACATGCAAAATGCCAATTGCCTCATCCTGTACAAGCAGCGGTACATACAACAGGGAACGAAAGCCATGTGTCATGACCCATTGGTAACGGGGGTGAGTGTAATGAACGGAACGGGTATCGGCTATCATCACCGGCTTTCGTGTTTCTAATGCCTCACGGCTGTAGAGGGTATCTTTTATCCACGCCCCTTCGCCCACACCCCCCAGGGAGTGTTGCGGGGTATCGAACCAGGCGGCGCGGGTGCGTAAAAATTGCCCTCCGTTTTCCAAAATAGAAATGGAACAATTTTCGATGTTGTTCACATACTGATGAACTGCTTCAACCACCCGATTTAATACTTCGTCTAAGTCCAGGGTGCTGGTTAAATAGCTGGAGACTTCTTTAAGGATTTCGGCTTCGCGGCGGCGGCGGGCTTCAGCCTGGAACAGTTGGGCATTGGACATGGCAATGGCGGCCTGACGGGCAATACCCTGAACGAGTTCAATTTCGGCCGTTTTGAAGTCGTAGCGGCGGCGGCTTTCCCATAACTCGGCGTGTCCCAAAATCGTATCTTTAACAATGAGAGGGATGTGCAGGATGGAGTGTGCCCCATACGCTTGAAGGTGTTCTTTAATTTGAAGGTTTAACTGGGGATCGTCTAGTTGAAAAATAAATACGTCGTGACTGGATAAATGTTCGTAGGCAAAACCAAAATCACGTTCTACATCATAAACCACCCCCAGATCAGATACTCTTTCCACAGTCGAGGCTTCTGGGGCATAATATTCAGCCAATACGGTGCTGAGTTTGGTCTCGGCGTTCCAATCCACAATATAAGCACTGGTGACTCCAATCGCTTTGGTCATCTGTTCTGCCAGGTGGGTGAGAACATTCATTAAGTCAAGGCTGGAAGAAACGGCCGTACTGACCTCCAATAATGCCGTTTTTTCTGCCAGTTGTCGTTGACTTTGTTCAAATAACCAGGCGTTTTCAATGGAGGTAGACAAATGTTGGGCCAACACCTCCACCAGTTGCAAATCGCTTTCCGCAAAAAAACCAATTCGATCACTATCCATCATCAAGGCCCCAATCATGGTGCCTTCACGGGAAACCAATGGGGCAGCCATAAAAGAGCGCACATGGGTAGCCCCAGCTATCCAAATCCAACCTTCCAGATACCTCACATCTGAACATAACAACGGTTGTAAATTTTGGGACATGCGGTTCAACAAGGGGCTGGTTCTTAACAGGTGTTGAGCTTCTGTGGTGGTGAGTTGTACATCATGATACCCAATACCCGCCATAAATTCACCATTCACCTCTTGTGTATCGAGGTAAATTGAGGCCGTGTCAAACACCAACACCCGACGCAACTGCTGTAAACTTCGCTGCAAAACCTCTTGTGGGTTTAGACTGGAACCCACAATATGAGCAAACTCGCGCAAAACTTCCGCCTGTTCGCGGGCCGTTCGCTCCGATTCATACAAAGCGACATCGTGGGGGGTGCTGTTTAACATATGCAGCACCATGTTTTGCCGGTTTAGCAGATGTTCTGTTTGTTTGTGGTTGCTGATGTCTGTCTTGACACTGTACAAACGGGGGGGGGAGCCGGGTAGTTGTTGCAGGGTAAAATTATCGCGCAACCAGATAAAACGGCCGTTTAAGGCAATCATCCGGTACTCTAAAACAAATGGCTCTTGCGCCTCTATACACCGTCGGCAATGCTCCAACACCCAAAACCGATCCTCTGGGTGAATATGGTCTGACCAAAAGGTGGTGTCCTGCATCCAGGCCAGTTGAGAATACCCTAATAAACGTTCGGCATAGGCATTGACAAAAATGGTTTGAAAAGTATTAGCATCCGCCTCCCACAAAATCGCCTCAACCTGGTTCACCAGGGTTTGGTAACTTTGAAGGGAATGATTGCTGGCAGTCTGTGGAGAAGTTTGCATCTTATCGGCCGTTTCCATCCATGAGTTTTCCATGCAACTGCTCCCCCTTGTTACAACCCAGGTAACAAACAAGACAACCCCCTGAAAACATTGCATGTTTTCAGCGCAAATTCGCACGGACAACTAAAGATTAAAAGTGCATCCTGTTTCTATTCACATAGCTGAGCAGTTACCGCCTACTCCCAAAAAAATAATTGTCACACATCCTGTGCAACTGTACAATGAAGGGGATGAAACTTCCAAGCATAAAAACCCTACTTTCTATAATTTTTACGCTTTTTTTCTCGCTCTGGCTACTGTTTACCTATGGCGAACGGTGGTTACACTCCCTGCTACTCTACCTTTCCAAAGCCACCTGGGCCAGGCAAATCGTCAGCCAATGGAAAATTGCCTGGCTGGTCGCCAGCCGATTCATAGCAGGCACAGACATTGAGAGTGCCATTCAAACCACTCGCGCCTTAAACGCCAAAGGAATGCGTGTCACACTCGATTACCTGGGAGAAAGTGTCACCACCGCCAGCGAAGCTGCGGCTGCCCGTGACCAAATTCTCAACCTGTTAGACCGTATTCACGACACCGGAGTCAACGCCAACATCTCAGTGAAACTCAGCCAGCTAGGGCTAAAAATAGACGAACGTCTGGCCTATGAAAACGCCTGCGCCCTGTTGCAACGCGCCCGCCAATATAACAACCGGGTACGCATTGACATGGAAGACAGCAGCACCATTGATACCACCCTGCAAATTTACCGCCACTTGCGCGACGAAGCCCAACTGCCCAATGTGGGCATCGTCATCCAGGCTTATCTTTATCGTTCCGTCGCCGATGTAGAAAAATTAATTGCGGAAGGGGCCTGGATTCGTTTATGCAAAGGAGCCTACGCGGAGCCTTCCGATGTTGCCTTTCCGGTGAAGCTGGAAACAGATAGCAACTATATCAAATTGATGCAAATGCTCCTCAGCAACAAAGCACGGCAGCATGGAGTCTTCGCCGGAATCGCCACCCATGACCCCCGCATGATTCAAGCCACCATTGACTATGCCAAAACCCACCAAATCCCCGCAGCAGATTTTGAGTTCCAGATGTTACATGGTGTGCGGCGGGAGTTGCAGGAAAATTTGGTGGCTGAAGGGTATGGAATGCGTATCTATGTGCCTTATGGGGCCGCCTGGTACCCCTACTTCATGCGTCGGCTGGCCGAACGTCCCGCCAATTTATGGTTCTTTGTAAGAAACTTCTTCAGGAATTGAGGATACAAAGTGAAACGTAAAAATTTCGGGTCTTTCAGATTTTATGGGGTTTGCCGTGAAACGTGAAACTTCCCTGGTCACGTTTTACGTTTCACGTTTCATTGGTTGTCCTGAGTTCCCAAAGAACCAAACTCTCTAATCCCTAATCTTTGAACAGGTGTAGAGGACAAATTTATGCCCATCATTGAAGAGTCAAAGCTAATTTCTGGTGTTTTTCTGGCCAAGTTACAACCATTTGGCGATGAACGCGGCCGTTTTATTGAGACATTTCGCAAGGAGTGGTTTCCGCAGCGTAGCTGGGACATCATTCAATCGAACCGTTCCGATTCTAAAGCTGGGGTTTTGCGTGGGTTACATTACCATCATCAACAGGTGGATTACTGGTATGTGGCACAAGGGCGCATTCGGGCGGGCATGGTGGATTTACGGCCGTTTTCCCCCACCTACATGCAAACCCAAACAGTTGAAATGGGGGAAGAAAATCAACTTGGCCTCTTTGTTCCAGTAGGTGTCGCACATGGATTTGTCGCACTCACCCATGCCACCCTTACCTACATTGTAGACAACTACTACAACGGCCAGGATGAAAACGGTGTGGCCTGGAACGACCCCACCATCCAATTAGATTGGGGCATCGAAAACCCTCTGCTTTCCCCACGCGACCTGAAAAACCCCTTCCTGCGCGATATTCCCCCGGAAAAACTCCCCTGATCCCAGGTTTATCGTTCCGCCTCCTGCCGGAAGACCCGTTCAAGTAGGAGCTACGAACCTAAAAACCTGTCAACCTGTCCCACAAAGGTGGCCCCAGCAACAGCAGCCCAATCAACACCGCCCCGGCCGCACCCACCAATACCGCCGCTGCTGCCACATCTTTAGCGATTTTTGCCAAAGGGTGGGGCCGGGGCATCACCATATCCACCACCGCTTCCAACGCAGTATTCATAAACTCTGCCATCCACACCACCATCACCGTCAAAATTAAAACAGCCCAGTCATGGCGTGGCAATTGCAGCCAAAAGGCCAGGGCAAACACGAACAGGCTAATGGCGGCGTGTATCCAGGCGTTGTGTTGGGTACGCAAAACATACCACCACCCGGCAAAAGCATAACGAAAACTGCGAGCGCGGCTATAAAGTTCCTGGCGGGTTTGTTCGTGCATGGTTATCAGGATTCAGTTGGGTGAATATGGGCTAAACCAAGTTGGCTCAAAACGGCCGTTTGTACCCCCCACATCGCTTCTTTTTCAGAGGCAATCGCGTGATCATACCCCAGCAAGTGCAACACACCATGAATCGCCAACAGTTGTAATTCGGCCGTTACCGAATGCCCGGCCGCCTCTGCCTGGTGGGCCGCATAGGGCAGAGAAATGGCAATATCCCCCAGATAAAACGTTTCCCCGGCCACCACCGACTCGGCAGCCGAAAAACTCAACACATCTGTTGGGCGGTCTATGCCCAAAAAATCCCGGCTCAGTTGGCGTATTTCCTGGTCATCCGTCACTAACAGCGTCATCCCGGCAGGCGGGGGAAACCGAACATGGCGCAAGGTGGCAGAAACGGCCGATTTTAACAACTCCTCCCACTCCGTCGGCACTTCCACATTATCACCTACCTGGATAAAAGTTGCATAAGCCATCACTGATTTCCAACCACTGGCTGCCGTTCGGCCACTGGTGCAAGCGGATAGGCAGCAGATTGTGCGCCTTGCTCCCCTTCAACCATCAAACTTTCATTACCTGGGTACTTCACCCGCACATGAAAACGCCCCTTCAAGGTTTCAATAAAAGAAGCCCGTATCAAACCAATATCCCCCATCGTCAAACTCGAGTCATCCAACTGCCCTTCCGTCAAATGTTCATCAATCAAGGAATTGACCAGCTTTTCAATCCCTTTTTCCGTATTCGGCCGTATGGCACTAGAAGTTGCCTCCGTTGCATCCGCCAACATCACAATACCCGACTCACGAGTATGCGGGCGCGGCCCTTTGTGGCGGAAACGTTCCACGTCTACCTGCTCCCCATTTTCACCCACCTGCTCCTTCGCCTTTACATAAAAACTTTTTAAGACCCGGTCACCATGATGTTCAGCAATAAATTCCTGAATACGGTCAGGTAAACGGTAACGGCGTGCCAGTTCCAAACCATCACTGACATGGCTGATAATAATGCGGGCACTGCTGTAAGGGTCTAATTTGTCGTGTGGGTTGACCCCTTCCTGGTTTTCGGCAAAAAATGGTGGCCGATTCATCTTGCCAATATCATGATAAAACGCCCCCACCCGCACCAGCGTGCTGTTGGCACGAATACGCTCGGCAGCCTGTTCTGCCAGATTCGCCACCATAATGCTGTGATGATAAGTGCCGGGGGCGCGGCGCAACAACTCTTGCAGCAGAGGATGATCCAGGCGCGATAACTCCTGTAACTGCAAGGTGGTGGTCACACCAAACAGACTTCCCATGATAAAAAAACCTACCATTGTCAACGCAGAGGAGATG
>CAZPEJ010000200.1:0-8509 GCA_964585465.1 uncultured Ardenticatenaceae bacterium | reverse complement strand
GTTTTTCTCGTTCTTTCTTGGACAATCCCTTTACCACCAATTCGTAAGAGACATCTATCATCTGGTAGACCTCTTTTTCTGGAACGGTGCCATCTAAGGTGACGGTGTTCCAGTGGTTTTTGTTCAGGTGATAGCCGGGTTGAACGGCCGTATACAAATCGCGCAAAAAAAGTGCCTCACTGGGGTCACACTTCAGGCTGATGGCAAGAGGGGTTTCCTGCCAGCTAACCAGGGCGTACATCTTACCCACCACCTTAAAGACCAATACTTCTGGGCCAAACGGCACTTCTTCAGTGGTGCCGTTTTTTGCCATTAAATAGTTGCGTAGGGTTTGTAATTCCATACTGTTCACTGTTTCCCGTTTACTGCCAACTGAAACGCCCCGCCGCCCAAAATACGGCCGTTTATTTGCACTTCCAGTTTGTGTTCGCCAGGGTAATACACGCGGGTCGTTATGGGGCGCACGGTATGGTTTTTGGCAATAATGGTTGTGGTGCCTCCGGCTAGCTGGCAAGTGGTCAGCTTAAACACTTTGGGGCTGGTGCTGCCGTTGGCTTTGACATGATGCACCACATAATCCACCACTAGATTTTGTGTTTCGGCCGTTTCGCTCCGCAATTCAAAACTAAATTTTACCACTTGCCCCAACTCAATGTTAGTCGGTTCAAGCTGGAAGTTGTGCAGAGAAACGGCCGTTCTCCCCCCATACCCCAACAAAACCAACGCCCCCGGATGCCCGGCCTTAATGAGGGAGCGAAGCGCGTGGCGAGCGATCCATTGCCGTCCAGAAGGATTAACTGGAGGGGGTTGGACATTAGAGATTGGAGATTGGACTTGCTGCACCTGTTCACTGTTTACTGCCACCTGTTTACTGCTTACTTCCCCTAGCCACTTCCCCAACACCGCCACCACAGCCTCTGGGTGGTCTTTGGCAATGTCGTTCAGGTGGTTGGCAACAGAACGGCGCACATACTCTGAGGGGTCATCCTTGAGGTGTTCCAGCAACGCCAGGGTGGGGGTGGGGTCGGCGACGAAAGCAGGCAGACGCATCGCCCAGGGTAGGCGCGGGCGAGTGCCTTCGCTCACCAGCCGGCGGACGTGTGGACTGGGGTCATGTGCCCACTGATGCAAAATCGGTAACAGTTGTTCAGGGTAACGGATGAGAAACGGCCGAATTGTAAATTCCGACGAATGCCGTTTGGTAATTTCATACATGGCCCGCACCGACACCTCAAAATACTCCAAACCATATACCTCCACAAAATGGGCCACAGGCATGAGGAACCAGCCATCAGCAAACATCCCCTCGGCTTCTGGCAGTTCTGGCCCCAGCACACCGAGGAGGATTTCCACTGCTTGCGGGTAATCGGTGGGCAGGTGGTTGTGTAAGGCTTTGGAGAACACAGCTACCCGCTCTTTCAATTCCAGGTTATCTAGCTGGGATATGGTGTGGTGGACAAAAACGGCCGTTGGGAAAGCGGGATACAACGCCTCCACACTTCGCCCCCACCGCCAGGCCATTTCTTCATTAAAATACAGTTTGAAAGGAATCAATTCACTCATAGCTTTTTTTATAATTCGTTGGAAATCGGGAAGTGATGTTCGCCATTTGTTGAAACGTATAATTTACCTTAACCAACCTAGTTTTGAGTTTGTTAGTCGTTTAAATGAGGTCTTGGCATGGACGAATTAGAAAAATGGTTACAGGCTTATGAAATTGATGTTCGTTTTCCAGATGTGAGTGGGATGGAGCATTTTGATATGTTGATGATGCGTAGCAAAATTGCCCAGAATCACAACAGATTAACGAACGAACAACAAAAACGACTCACGGAGGCTGATACAGTTTTGATTCAGCAAGCTAGCCAATTTTATCAGGCTATTGCCGCCATTGCTGATCTGGCTCAGTGGCGGACAGAGGTTCGGGTGTCTTTTTCTGATTGGTGGTGGTATTTGGATTTATTGGCTCACTTGCCGTTAAACCCCGCTTTTTCGATACAAACGGCCGTTATCCCCCAGCCTTTGGTAACAGCTTAGTTGTCCTGGTCACCCTGACAGATTACGCTATTCCGTACCTTTTTCAACATCCAGGTAGGCATTGGATAAGATCTGACGTAACTGGGGATGGGAAACGGCCGTTCCATCTAACTGTTTTGCCCCTACAAACCCCATAAATCGTTGCAACCCCTTTTGTAAGGCAGCCACAAAATCTGCATCCGGTTTGAACCACTCCTCCAACCACAACCCATTGATATAAAGTGTGTCTGTTTTGCGGTCTAGTTTGGGGTCAAAACGGGCTACCAGACGGTCGCCGTAGAGAATTGGCAGGGTGTAATAACCCCAGCGGCGTTGCTCGGCGGGTTTGTAAACTTCCCAGGTATACTCAAAATCGAACACTTTTTTGGCCCGGCTGCGTGCGCTAACAATTTCCAATGGAGCCAAAAAGTTCACTTCTTCCTCCGTGCTGGTGTCGAGCGGTGCCCATTCGGCCGGGATTCGGCCGTTTTCCAGCGTTTCCAATATCGGTGCATCCGTCGAGAGGACATAATGCAACTCTTTTTCGCCAGCGACAGAAACGGCCGTTACCTGCCCCGCCTCCGCCCATTCTGTTAAAAACTGTTTTGCCTCGGCCCGCTCCACTTTGCGCTCCAGCCACCCTTTCCAGATGGTGCCAAAACGATTGGCGGGAATCAGCCCCCAAAAAGCAAACGATTTACGGGCAAAATGGCGGTCTGTTTCGGTTTCGCTGGCCTCAAAATCCAGTTCGGGTGGCACCACTGTTTCACGGAAGTGGTACATCCGCTGAAAATTGTGCCGATGATGGGTCATCAATTCACCCCCCAACCACAGGCGGAAAAGAGCCAGGCCGGTGTCTTTGCGGGCGCGGTAGTTCTTTACCCGCGCATTACCCGCAAAGTGGCGGTTGCCCAGCGGCCCGCGCTCCTGAAGGGCCTGCCGCACTTCAGCCACCACGTCGGGGTGTTGGGTTATAAACCCTTCAATGTATGGCTCTTGCCACAGGCGGCGCATCACGACCCGCCAATATGGCATCTCGCGCATGGGGTAGTAAAACAGCAGCCCGCCATAATCGAAGAAGAGCCGGTCTTGATAGGCGGCACTCATCAAATAATCGGGACGGTAGCTGGCAATACGGCCGTAAAGGGCGATGTCGTGACTGCGGGCAATGACGTTGAGAGGGTCAACCTGGATCGCTTCGCAGGCGTGGATGGCCTCGATGGTGCCAGCCTTGCCAGCCCACCGCCGCCCCGGCCAAAGCCCCTGCCGCCCCATCAAAAAGCGGCGCATCGTGGTTCTGGAAATGGTGATAGAAGTCATAGTTTTGAAAGGGTGTGTGATGTTTTGGGGGGCTTGTAGTGAAACGTAAAACGTAAAGGCTCTCTGTTCACGTTTTACGTTTCACGGTAATCCCCTAAGTTCCCAAAGAGCCTGTTTTTTTCAATATCTTATGTGTATGGCCCATTAAAAGAGCGAAGCCATTTAGAGAGAGGCATGTTTAGTTGCTGCCGCAGCCCGGCCGCATGTTCCAAATAATGGTCAACTGTAGCCCACACATCCTGGTAGAGGGTGGGGTAGAGGGTTGGCAGGGTAGACGGCCGTTCCAATGTTTCCTGGCTCAAACTTTCCACCTTTGCCAGAAACAGATGACGGGTGTGGGCAAAATCGGCCGTTACCTCCTCCAGGGTTTGCTGGGCGCGGCTGGTTTGCAAGGCCCCATTAAACGCATCTTCATCAGCCATCAACGGAATGCCACGAACGGCCGTTCCTTCCCCCTTGAGGCAGTTGAGCCACAAAATATCCCAATCCGCCAAATGGCCAAACAACTCCTTCACCGTCCACCAGCCACAAACCGGCCAGGTGGTTTGGGCGGCGATTGGCACCACACTGGCACTGGTTAAAAAATCGGTGTGAGCGGCCCGCAGCGCAGCCAGCAACACCTCTTTTGCCCCGCTGCCAGGACGTAACCCCTTGTGCCAGTGGCGGAGTTGCCGATAACTGAGCCGTGCCTGCACAGCCGCCAAACGAACGGAAAAGGGGGCAAAGGATGAATGGTGAGGGTGAAACATAACGGCCGATTTGCCAACCTCCAATCTCTAATCTCAACAAAAACGCCAATTTATGCCATTTATACAGCTATTGTCCTACAGAAAAAAGCATAAGACCAAAACATGACATCTACTGTCACATTTGAAACAAATCAGGGATTGGAGACGGTGTAACAAACAATCTCCAATCCCTATGAAAGAAGTTAGAGATTAGAGATTAGAGATTTGCCAATCTCCAATCCCTAATCTCTAATCTCACAATAAAAACGTCGGTTTATGCCCTCTGTGAGCATAAAAGGGGTTACGAACCGCCGAAAAATTGTCCATGAAACCCAAAGGGGACGTGGTGGGGTACTTCGGCACGGCCGATTTCGGCAAAGGAGTGAGCATCTAAAACCAACAAGAAGGAGTTACCTTTTTCGGCATTGAGGACAACCGAGAGTAGCACCCCATCATCTTCGGCCGTTGCCTGGGGAGCCGCCACAAACACCGGTTCCCCAGGGAAACAATGTTCTTCCAGCCATACCTTATCCTGGCGGTTTTGCACATCCACCTTCACCAACTGATTAAAAATGTCACCGGGGCGGTCGGCGCGGTTGCTGGTGCCATAGGCATACTGGTAAGGTCGGCTGTTGGCCTGTTTATAATTGAGGCGGGGTAGTTCAATCGGTTGGTCAGAGAGCCGTTCATAGGTAGCGGTTTGGCTGTTGACGGGCAGGCGGTAGCGGCGAAATTCGGCCGCTGGAATGGGTTTGCCAGCCAACAAGTTATCTGTGTAGAAGGCATCAATCAAGGCGGTGTCGGAATAGGCACTAATATCCAGCCAGATGTCCCCATTTTCGGTGAAAGTGTTGATGTGGTGGAAGGAGAAAAAGGCTTCACTTGTCCAGCTTTTCACGCTGCCATCTGCCTTGCTGATGACCAGGAAACGGGTGCCACGTTCAGGTTTCCACTCGTAGTTTTGAATGAATCCTTTATTGGAAAGCAACATTTTGAGTGGGTTGACGACCAGGGGAAACTCCACCAGGATAATGGCATCCTCTGTCATGCCAAAGCTGTGCATGTAGGCGGGTTCTTCGACCTGCACGTTGCCAATCACCTGCCGCTTCTTTTGCCCGGCCGGTACGGCGTAAACGTGGTAGGTGCTGAGACGGGAGTATTCGAGCAGGTAGTTAACGGCCGTTTTGCGCTGAAAGTCAAAATGGGGGTGGGCGGTGGTGGCGGCCCCTTTCAGGTCATCCCCGCCATAGTTGAACGTGCCTAACGTTTTTAGGGTGGGCAGGTCAAAACGAATCGGCATGGGGGTTTCTGTCATGGCGATAAATTCATCCGCCAGTTGGGTAATGTTGACATTGGCATTGTCGTAAATGTCGGGATTGAACAGGGAAAAAACCCGTTGAAAGATGGTGCGGCAAGGGTCGGCCCCAAACCCTGACCCTTTCAGTTTGCCCGTTTGCATCACTTCCTGGTAGTTTTGGGTATGCAGGTATTTGTTGGCATAACTCACCTGATTGGGGCGGAAGGTGAAGCTATGTAACATCGCCAGGCCATCAAACCAGTGCATCTTTTTATTGCGGAAATCAAGTTTGGCCGGGCCATTCCGCACCAACGTCCCGGCCAGCCAATCGGGAAAACGGCCGTTTACGGCCAACTTGTCAATGGTAACTTCCTGTCCTAATGTCTCAAATCCTTTTTTGAAAGTGGGTATCATTTGTTTCCTCCTGTATCGGCCGTTAATAATTTGAAGATTAGAGATTGTAACGATTCACCGCAAAGGCGCAAAGGGGCAAAGAAAAGAGAAAACCTTTGTGTTCTTTGCATCCTTTGCGGTTAAATCCCAGAGAGGCTGAACAGTTACATATTACGAATGAAAATCCACAATTTCCCCATCGTGCCACTCTGGGTCACTTTCCATCAATGCCCGCAGCCGCATAAACCGTTCATGCTGTTCCGGGCTGGTTGCATTCGCCTGGTATGCTTCGCGGCTTTCAAACATCGCCACCAGATAAAATTCATTGGGGTTGTTATCCATCTGGTAGATATAGCGGGCGATCTGCCCTGGGGCCATGCCAATTTCTTTTGACAAGGCGTAAATTTCGGCCAGTTTTTCGGCTGGAATGGTCACTTTTGCAATGGTTCCGTACATATTGTCCTCCAACTTGCGAAACCAAGTTTTTCCAAAAAACTCGGTTTCTACCTATTACACTATCTTTGCAGATCTTAAATGGAACGCGGATTTCGCGGGTTTGGCGGGTTTTCGCGGGTCAAAGGCCATCAATTTGTGTGATGTAGGTAGGGGCGAGCTATACGCCCCTACCATACATCCCTACATGATTTACCAAAAATCCGCGTTGATCCGTTTTATCCGTGTTCATCCGCGTCCCATTTTCTTGTTTTGCAAACATAGCACTATTAGCTGTAAATCGTGCGAAAATAAGGAATTTTGAACCCTAATTGGGCGAAGTTTGTGTAAGCTGGTGTATTTTGTGTGGCGGAAGGAGCTTCAATGTCTGCTACAAATCGTTTTGCTCCTAACTGGAGACCATCCTGCACCATCACCTGGCACAATTGCAAATCTAAATCGTAGGAGGGAGCCATAATTCCAGGCACGGGGGCATCTATGCCCCACCAGGCAATTCCCGCTGGGTTAATGACCATGCTGCGAACAGCTTTGATTGTATCGCCACAGCGTAACATGTAATGGTGATAACCAGGCCGTCCAACGGTTGCCAGCAGCCAGGGTTTGGTGGGCATTTCATAAATGGCATCCAGGTAGTTAGCCCAGGATTCGGCCGTTTTCCCGGTCACTTTTTCTACCACGCTACCATCAGACAAGGGCGGCACAAACATTGTCAAAGGTTCGTTTCCTCGATAAATACGCTCCCAGCCACCCCGCACTTGCAGCCCCCTGGCTTCTAACCAATCAGTAAACTGTTCGGGTTGACAATGGGGGACATGAAAAAAGGCCGGGTTGGGAATGCCAGCTTGTTGGTAGGTTGCCAAAATTTGATCCAATAAAACCTCTGTGGCTGGTTCCCCTATGCCCAACCCTAAAACACAATTGAAATGGATAAAAGAGATACCGGTAGACATCAAAACCGCAATACGGCCGATTTCTAACATCTTGAACCCAAACTTCTGCGAAAAACTGGCAGGCAGGGCGCGATAAAGGTCTACAAAGGCATAATGTTCAGCATACTCAAGTTGAGTAGCTAATTCGTGGTTGATAAGTTCATTAAACATTATTGGAATTAACTTTATGTCGCGCAGAGACGCAGGAGAAAAGACTCTTTGCGCCTTTGCGGCGAATAATTACTTCTGGTTTATTTCTCACTCTCTAGCCAAACACCGTGCTGATGTGCAATCTCCACGATCTTTGGCAGGGTGGCATTCCCACTGGTATAGAGGGCTGCCAGTTCGCGTGCCATGCCATCGTAGGGATCGCCAATCGTGACATATAGCAGCCTGGCTGTTCCTTCTGGGACTCGGACAGAATGACTGGCCCCTGCTGGGAGCATTTGCACTGTTCCAGGGCCGCCGCGTGTCCATTGGCCGTTGACATAAAACTCCACTTCGCCTTCTATGACAACCTCTACTTCGTGCCAGGGGTGAAAATGGGGTGGTGGGCCTTCCCGATCCGTTGAGATATATTCAATCACCTGTACGTTCCCTCCCTTTGTGACACGCAACATAATCTCATCGCCTGGGTAGTGAACGGTCTCAAATTGATCTCCAAGTGTAACGCCTGCGGTCATTTGAACAGTTGTCATTTTTATGCTCCCTGTGATATACCGCCCTAATTTTGGGGCTTTTCAGGAATTCCAAAGTGAAGTGTGAAACGTGAACTTCTCCAATCACCTTTCACGTTTATAACTCTGGTAGCAACCCAATCATCCGTAATAAACCAGCTACATCCCACACATGAACCGCTTTTTGCACTTTGCCGTTGCTGAGTGTGAGGATGGTGATACCTCGCACTTGAATGTGTCGTTTAGTGGGGGGGATGTTCATCATGGTGCCTTGATGTGTTCCCTGGGCTGTCCAGTCCAGCACGGCGCGGTTGCCCTGAACGATGACGCTGTTGCTGGTGAAGTGAAGGTCGGGGAAGGCTTGCCACCAGCGCATGAAAAGCTGGCGAATGCCTTGTTGCCCGGCATGGGGTTGGGCATAGGCCACATCTATCCCTTCATAATCGGCGGTATAAAACCCAGGAATCTGGTCTGCATCGTGGCTATTCCAGGCCGTCAACAGGTCTTGGATGAATTTTTTGAATGCTTCAGGCATGTCTGGCTCCGTTGGTGTTATAAGGTGGTAAGTCATGATGGCAGTATAACGGCCGTTCCCCATCCTTTTCCAGATCAAAAACTGCTCATTTTCTGTTCAAATAAAAAACTGTTACAAGCCTTGAGCAGCCAGGGAAAAGTAAGCGACTAATTGCCAGGTGC
>CAZPEJ010000199.1:0-8537 GCA_964585465.1 uncultured Ardenticatenaceae bacterium | reverse complement strand
TTACCCATGCCGCCGCATAAACCGTTCAATTCGGTTCAGGGCTTCCTCAATTTTCTCAAACGATTGGGCATAGGCCGCCCGCACAAACCCTTCACCGCTTTTGCCAAATGCTTCCCCTGGGATGAGGGCGACTTCTTCCTCTGTTAGCAGGCGGTTGGCAAACTCATCGCTGCTCATGCCGCTGCGGGTTATGGAGGGGAAGGCATAAAACGCCCCACGCGGCTCAAAACAGTCCAGTCCCAATGTATTAAACCCATCTACAATCAAACGGCGGCGGCGGTCATACTCGGCCACCATGCGTTTAACGTGTGTATCCCCATGTTCCAGGGCTACCAGGGCGGCAGCCTGGGCAGTGGTGGGGGCAGACATGATGGTGTATTGATGTACTTTCCGCATGGCGGCTAACACGTCGGGATTGGCACAGGCGTAACCAATGCGCCAGCCAGTCATAGCATAATCTTTGCTAAACCCACCCAATAAAATGGTGCGGTCGCGCATTCCCGGCAGGGTTGGCACACACACATGCTCAAAACCATACACCAACTGGTCATAAATTTCATCGGAGATGATTAACAAATCGTGTTGCTCGGCCAGGGTGGCGATCTCTTGCATCACCTGGCGGGTCATGACGGCTCCGGTGGGGTTGTTGGGGTAGCCCAGCAAAATGGTTTTGGTTTTAGGGGTGATGGCGCGGGCGATGGTTTCGGCCGTTACTTGAAAATTGTCTGTCACATAGGTTGGCACCATCACTGGCACTCCACCGGCAAAACTCACCTCTGGGGCGTAAGCTACAAAACAGGGTTCAGGGATGATCACTTCGTCGCCAGGGTCAAGAACGGCCGTCATTGCCAGATACAACGCCTCACTCACCCCCACCGAAATCAAAATCTCCTCACCAGGGTTGTAATCCACCCCATACAACTTGTTCAGGTGTTTGCTCAAGGCTGCCCGTAGCTCCACAGTGCCACTATTGGAGGTGTAAGCCGTCTCGCCACGCTGCAACGAGGCAATACCCGCTTGCAAAATAGGCTGCGGGGTAACAAAATCGGGTTCGCCAATGCCGAGAGAGATGACATCTTTCATGGTAGCGGCAATGTCAAAAAACTTGCGAATCCCAGAAGGGGGAGTGTTATTAACGCGGGTGGAAATAAAATTACGCATAAATCCTCTTTTTTAAGCCAAAGGTTTAGACTGCTGTTTAACCACAACAAGCATATCCAAAACAGTAGAAATTTCAGGATCAAACTCTTTTTTAGGTAAAAACCTCGCCAAACGATGATAATCTGTTTTCCTCATCAAATTCGGCAAATTTAATTTTTTGAAGAATGCCTCAAAAACTAAATCCAAAAAATCATCGGTTACTTTGGTGGTACGCCACCACTTGTTATCTAGATCATGTAGAACAGGGCGTGGAACCCAATCTGCAATACATTCTTCCATGATATTTTGATAAAAGGGATATTGCATAAACGTAAATAATGGGCCGGGTGATGTGTCTTGAACTAAAGAGTCAACATAAGCTAATAAAGTTTTGGGGCTGCAAAAATAATTCTCTACCTCGCGTCGCTCCCACATATATTCTTGCAAACCTGAAATTGGTTCGGGAAGTTTTCTTGGCAACTGGTCAAATAGGGCAAATCCAACTAAATCTGATTTAGCTTCTCGTAGGCCATGAAAATGTTTTCGGGCTTCCATAGGCTGGTTGTAAACATAATGAACAAACGGCCGTTCTAACGCTGTTTTTGCTTCCTCGTGTTCCAATTGTTCTGCAAACGCCTGTAAAATAGCCAAATCAGTTGAACCCTCCAAATATAGAACCCAACCTGTCTGCTCTGCTTGATAAAAATGTTCAAAACCAATCTCTTTGAGCGATTTAAGCACTTGACTACCCCGGTCATCAATGCGGTGGGGTTTGCCCACAAAAGAAACAACCATATCTTTATCAGCAGCTTCGTTTAAGATCACTTCCGAATGACTGGCAATAATAATTTGGCATCCTAATTCACGGGCTGAGTTGGCTAAAACTTCATAAATTTGCCGCTGGCGCAAAATCTCCAAATGAGCATCTGGTTCATCCAACAAAATTATTTTGCCTGGATTCGCCGCCAAATATGTTAAAAGCAACAAAGTTTGTTGTAAGCCACGTCCAGAAGAAGATAAATCAAGTGTTACCCTAGAAATATCTTGATAAGTCATGCTAATTTCGCCCCGTTCGGGGTTATATCTGGGATAGTCTAAAATAACACCAAATAACCTCTGAATGTATTGGCAGATCTTATCCCATTTGCCGGACGGACTGTTTTCCAGGGTTTGCTCCTCATAAATCGTATAACACAAATTACGCAAAACTTCGGCAGTGCGCCCTTCCCCAATACGAACATTGATAGTACCTGGCTGTAACCGAGCTTCGTTTGCGGCTAATCCCGACATGGGCGGTAAGTAGGCCACACGAACCCCATCTGCTTCTTGTGGTACTCTCATTCGTTGGGGTTCTTTACCAGAATCTAAACGAAGCGGGCGACAGTAAATAGATTCTGCATTGGCATAATCAAACTCTAAACCGCAAGACCAAGATTTTTCATTTGTCACACCTTCTACGATAATTTCAACGCGGATATTTTGAGTTTTTTGGTCGCCATTTTCTTTGCGAATGTCGCGCACATGGAGATTACGCCATAGGAGGTTGGCACTGGGGATTGGTAAGGCAATTAAATCCAGGCGATTGATGGCAACACCAGGTCTTTGTTCGGGAAAAGAGCCTTCTAAACGTTTTTCAGGAGAGATTTTATCTTTGCGTTTTTCATTCCAACGGCGTAAACCAAGTTCCCACAGAGTGAGTGCTTGCAAGGCAGAGGTTTTGCCGTAATTGTTGGGACCTATGAAAACAACCGGATTACCAAGTTCTATTTCTACATTCTCGAAACGTTTGAAATTTCGGATGGTTAGCTTTGTTAACACACTATCACCTGTTACCCAATCTCAACGGCCGAATTATCCCCCACAAATATGGCTTTGCCACGCCCGGTGATTTTGGCATTTTCGCCCACTAATGCCCCATCTAAAATAGCGTTTTCAATCATGGCCCCGGTGTCTATGATGCTGTTGCGGACAACAGAATTTTTGATGATGGCATTGGCGGCGATGGAAACATATGGCCCCAGAACGGCCGATTCCACCTTTGCTGTCTCATGCAAAAATACAGGCGGCAGCACCGTAAAATCTTCTCCATAACTGCGATCTATGGCCTCTGGTGTGCCATACCCCAACCCCAACAACCGGGCATTGGTGTGCAACACATTCTCCGGGTTGCCTGCATCCAGCCAATAAATCGTTGGTTTGGTCAGGATTTTTGCCCCCTCCTCCAACAACACCTGGTAAGCATCTGCCAGGTAATACTCCCCTTTGGTCTGGCGGTTTTGTTCGATGATAGTATCGAGCGCGTGGCGCAACATCACCCCTTGTTTGAACCAGTAGATGCCCGCAATCGCCAGTTTATGCGCCATGGTAGATGGTTTTTCAATAAACCGTTGGATGTATCCCTGTTCATCCACCGCCACCACCCCAAATTTGCGCGGGTCTTCCACTGGCTGCACCAGGCACACCCCATCGGCCGTTTTTTCGGCCACCTGAGTATACTCCGCCCGCACAATACCATCCCCAAAGGCTACCAGCACTTCTCCCCCGTCCAAAAAGTCGCGGCACAGCCAGATGGCGTGTGCCTGCCCTAGAGCCTGCTGCTGTACCACAAAATGAACATCCAGGTGGGGGTAATTTTCTCGAATCCAGGCTTCAATCTCATCCCCCTTATACCCCACCACAAAAATAACCTCTTCAGTGGTGATGTCACTCATCAAATTGAGCAAATGCCCAATGACGGTATTACCCGCCACATGCAGCAACGGTTTAGGTCGGCTCCAGGTGTGCGGCCGCATCCGTGTTCCAAATCCAGCCAGGGGAATGATGATCTTCATAGTCAATAGTGGGCAGTAGACAGTAGACAGTGAACAGTGAACAGTGAACAGTGACGACTGTTTACTGTCAACTGTTCACTTCACTTATTATGGTCTAAACAAAATATGCCAATACGATCTTTGTGTACCAGAATCAGGTCGCCACTGTAGGAGATATTGGGGTAGAGGGAAGCCGAGGCTTTGGCGGAGAAAACGAGTTGAAAACGGCCGATAGATTGCACCAAAATTTCTCGTGGCGATAGTTTGCCTTCGTGCATAATTTCGCCTTGAATTTCAAAGGAGGGAATGGTCAAAAAGACTAATGCCGGACGACCACGCGTAAACACAGAACGGCCGTGTTGTGTGCCAACCGGAATCCCATCCCGCCGGTCTTGCAAGACAATAAAATTGATATTGTCTTTGCGAAAGGCAGCAATTTTGTAACTGATAACAATATCCCCCGGCTGGTTAATGCGGGAGACATAGGCATCCTGTACCTCCAGAAAATCGGAATTGGGATTCCCTAACTCCGCATGAATACCACCAGCCCCTATCAATGCCCGACCCGTTACCCGATATGAATCAGTGAACATATCCAGGTTGATTAAACTTCTTACACCAAAACCTGCCCCAGATGACACAATACGTCCCTCAACCAGTTTGCAGTAACAACTTTAATTGTCCAGACTGCTAAAGCAGTTACTACAAACCCAAATCGTTACATGAATGACGAACGATCACTAAACAATGCGAAACGAATCTACTAAAGTGCAACGGCGTAAACGGCTAAAACTGCGCGGGCCAGTCAGCCCTTCGCCGGTGGGGCTGGCAATGGTGAAGGAGCAATACCCTTCACCACCATACCCCAACCCGGCCAGGCAGGGGCCGTTTTTCACAAAGATGCTGCAATTGATTTCACGCGCCATGCGGCTGAGGTTATCCAGGTTTTTGGAGTGCATAACGGCCGTATGGCGAAAACCATGTTCAGCTTCTACCGCCAGGTCAATTGCCTCATCTGCGTGGCGGCAACGCACCACCGGCATAATAGGCATCATCTGTTCCGACCACACAACTGGATGGTTTTGTTCCACCTCTACCACAATTTGCCGCACCTCTGGCCCGGCCGAAACACCAATTTCGGCCAACAACACAGCGGCGTTTTTACCAATAAACCGTTTGTCCATGTCCGCATATTGGCGCGGCCCACGCTCTTTGGTAATCACAGCCTGCCACAACCGATTAAATTGCCAGCTATTTAACTTGATCGCCCCATGACGGGTCATGGCTTCAATTAACGCATCACAAATGCCGTCTACCGCAAAAGTTTCTTTTTCGGTGGTACAAACGATGTTGTTATCGAACGAACCGCCGCGCACAATATCCCGACCCGCCTGCTCAATATCGGCCGTTTCGTCCACCACCACCGGCGGATTACCCGGCCCGGCACACACCGCCCGTTTGCCACTTCGCATGGCAGCCCGCACCACCGGTGCCCCACCCGTAACGGTAAGCAGGCGAATATCGCGGTGTTCCATCAATGCCTGCGCCGATTCCAACGTGGGTTCGGCCACACCAGTCAATAAATCGGGTGGCCCCCCGGCCTGCAAAATGGCTTGATTCAAAATTTGCACCGTGTGATTGCTGGCCTCTTTGGCACTGGGATGGGCATTAAACACCACCGAATTACCCGCCGAAATCATAGCAATGGCGTTACAAATCACGGTGCTGGTGGGATTCGTGCTGGGGGTTAGTGCCCCAATCGTGCCATAAGGGGCATATTCAGTAATCGTCAGACCCCCATCCCCACTCCAGGCAGTTGGCTCTAAATCCTCCGGCCCCAAAGTTTTATCCGCATTCAAAATGTTTTTTAGCACTTTGTCTTCAACCCGCCCCATCCCTGTTTCGCTGTGAGCCATTTCTGCCAGAACGGTGGCGTATTCGCGCCCGGCCTGGCGCATGTGGGCCACCATGTTTTTGCGAATCGCCAGGGGCATGGTGTTGAGCCGCTTAAAAGCGGTTTGGGCTGCCGAAACGGCTTCATCTAATGTGGCATAAACTCCGTTTTTGCCTTTGACGGGGGTAGGAGGCAATTCGGCCGTTTTTCCTTTTGGCATTTGCGGTATTACCACCGGGGTCTGCCCCACTTCTTGCATCACCCGTTCGATAATGGCCTGAATCTCTTGATCTTTCATACGACTCACAAATTATTGGTTACAGGTTGCGTGCTGCGCGATATTTATTCCACTCGTCCATATTCCATGATCGTCCAGGCTCCTCGCTGCGGCGCATAAAGGCTTGATCAATGGGCATTTGGGAGTAGTCACCTGTGGCAATCAACTGTTCTAATAACTCCTGGAATAAGGATTTTAGGGTTTGGTGCCGCACCAAATACCCGGCATAATCCAGGCTGGGGGCGTTGGCGGCACACACCACCCGTTCAGCAAAATTCTCCGGCAGCCAGGGCAGGTTGAGCAGGGTACTCATTTGACGGTTGCGCCAGACCCGCCAACGGCCGTTTAAGGCAAATAACGCATCCACCAGGTAATGGTAAGCCGCTTCCAGCCGATCCCCGGCAATGGCCGCTCCCAACGAATGCCACTGCATCTGCGGATCATCCCAATTCAAATGTTGATCCATCCAGATCAAGGCTTCATCCAGCCGTTCCAACCGTGCCTCTGCCGAGTAGGCGGTTTTTTGGGCTATCAATGGTGCCACCTTTTCGTGAGGATCGTAAACAACCCAACCCATGCTGAGTTCCGCCTTTCGCTCCTCCGGCCACTGAAACGCTGGGTTGCTCCACTGCTGCCATCTAAGGCGGAGGAAATCTACCTGCAACCCGGCCTGTCGCACCTGGGGATCGTCGGTGAAGATGCTGTGGAAAGTGTTGTTATCGGGCAACCAATACGCCTCGGCAGGCACAATAAACAAGTCATAGGGGTCAAGAAACACCACCGCATCAATATCTGAATCCGCTTTCATGTGCCCGGTTGCCATGCTGCCAATACCAACCACCCCAAGAACGGCCGTTTCTGGTTTTAACACCTGCTCAATAAATCGTTGAAACTGGGCCCGCTTTTGTTCAGTGAAAGGAGTCATTTTCAAATAGTCACAAATTCTGCTACTTCTACAGGGCGTTCCACTGCAAAACTTTTACGGTGAAGGGCAATCCGTTCAATTTCGTGCAGCGTTTCGGCCGTAAAATAACTTTCACCACAATGGGGGCAAGATACCATTGGTACATTTTCAATAATCAACAAATCTGCCCCTTTCCCATACGTTTCCGTCACCCGCCTGATCCTGGCACCTTCCTTTCCGCAAATATCACAAATCATTTTGCTTTCTCCCATTCTCACAGCAAATATACTGTGATAATGACCATCTTGTTTGTTATGCTCAATTTAGCAACCACATCTGCATCAAACCTACTTATTGTTTGCCCCATCACACGATACTTCCATTCTTCTGTTTCTCTGTCTTTTTGGCGTTCCTCGATTTTGCCAGTTAAGATAACCCGTTCAACATCATATATGGTCAATCCATCTTCCATCATCTCTTTTCGAGCATGTTGGGTAACAACATACTCACGTCTACGAACCTTCTCCTGCATCTTGTATAAGATTCGTGAAAACATAACGCCCTATAACTTGGTTTCCTGAAATAAGTTAGGAGTGAGGAAGACCACAATAGACAACATGTAATCCAGCCGCAAGTACTAATCCCATCAATACCCAATTTAAAGATTCAAGAAATCCTCCTATAATGACCCAGAGCAATAAAGTTCCTAGACTTGATAAAAACAGATTATAGAGTGCTGCTGCTCCATCTTCATCAGATTCCAACAAAAATTTTCCAACCTCCATCAATAAAACACCGATGATAACTCCTATCAGAAAACGATATGACAATTTAAGACTACCTATAAAGTTATCTATGAAACTAAGGGTATTAGTATTTGTAGCAAAAAGAAAAATCAATAATATAAATGGAAGAAATGCGCCAGTTGCTCTTCTTATAGCTCCAAGTTTACTTTTTGCAGCATTTATCACCTTTGTTAATACAATGGTTATGTAAGCAAAAATCCCTAATATTGCCAGAGGATAAAGCAAGTAAGTAAAAATCCATGATACCAGGTGGCGGATAAATTCCATTTCTACAAGATTTCCTAAAATATTGAATGTTGTCTCAAGGGCATATAAAACATGAGAATTTTATTCTGTCCGGGCTACAAGTTCTTGTTTCTCAGAGGGCAATACACGCTCACCACAACGAGGGCAAATAAAAAACAAAACTTCATGAAGAAGAATACGGCCGTGTGCAATCTTCATATCTAAAAGATGTTTTGTCATTTCTGCTCCACAATTAGGACATGAACCAGAAGCAGCTTTTATTTGATTTGGCCCAATCCACTCCCCTCCTTCTGTTTTCATCAGTTGGGTGGTGTCTACATTATCCCAAAATTGAGCCTCCTCTTTCCAATTAGTAAATTCAGGCATGTTGATAATCATCATTTTCTCCCTTGCAAAAGATGTTGAAAGGGTATCCTTTCATCAAAAACCATATCACATGCCGTTACCAACCATAGTTCTT
>CAZPEJ010000198.1:0-8543 GCA_964585465.1 uncultured Ardenticatenaceae bacterium | reverse complement strand
TAAAACTTGGTTTCAACCATTTCTGCTAGAATCGTACTATTCTCAAAATCCACACAAATCAATTTTGCTTTATGCAACCTCGTTCCCTCTAATCGAGATTCATTCAGGTTCGTTCCCAATAATTTGGTTGCTTGTAAGTTGGTTTGTCGTAAATCTGCTTTGACCAAGTTAGCGCGTTTCAAATTAAACTGCCGTAAATCATCTCCCTTGAACAACCCTGCGCTAAATTGGTTGTCGCCTAGATATCTTCCTGTACTCAAGCCAGATTTGTAAATAAATTGGAAAAGCAAACTTCGCCACTGATTATCTAAAGCCAGTAACGCAGTCTGTGTACGCGCCTGGGCGATATGTCTGGCAGAATGGGTTTCGTCAAACAAGGCATCTTTCTCCGCAAGGAGCAATTTACCCATTTCATCAATGTAAACCTGTAATACCTCCTGATTTTGTTTTTCCCTGTCACGTCGTTGGTTCTCCTTTTCCCGTTGTTCTGTAGCCCGCTGCTCTGTCTCAGTCTGTTGCCTGTTGAGGAAGTAAGCAGCAAGCCCTAAAACGATGGGAATTATCAATAGATCCATCCAATCCCATAAGCGGCGATTGAAACCCAGATTTTTAGTTATGTTTGTTTCATAACCAAATATAACCATTCCCATAATAAGAAAAACAGTTGCACCCAACGCCATCAGTAACAAGGTAGCAAAGGGGTTTTTATACGCCCACTTTTTGCTCCATGACCACTTTTTACGGCAATCCTCTGCTAGACGTTTGAGCATGACTTTGCTTTTCAGGTCGTTTGACTAGACATGTAACGGATCGGGCAGCACTGGCCGGTCTTTGTATTCATTGCGCTTCCCCCGTTTGGCCAGTGGGTCTTCTTGCTCAATTTCCATGTAGCGGGTATTTTTCGGGTCGGGGCCAGGCCAAACCAGCATTTTCAGCAACATTTGCACCCGTTCCGTTTGTTCCAGAGTCGCTTCTGGCAATTTGGAACGGCGCAAAATGAAGTTTTCAAACTGCGCGACGGCCTCACGTTTGGCGGCCTCTAAAAGGTCTGGAGAGGTTTCGCCAACTTCCCAACCTATAGGATTGCTATCGCCAGCAAACAATTGGCTGTAGCGGCAGTTGGGGGAGAGATCGATCAGGTGTAATTCTGGTGATAATTTCACTGCCCCTAATCCCAACGGTTTGCCCATCCCCAATTTGTGGCAGTAATCCTGACTGCCTTTGACCGGCAAGGCTACCGCCCACCACAATAAACCTAACTCTGCCGGGAGCAGGTTTTCAAAGTGAATACGAAATTGAAACGACACCCCTTCACGCACCGGTTTGATTTGTGTATGCACCTTATCCTTTTGTCGGTCTATTGCTTTTTCGGCTTCGGCGATGTCCTGGCGTTTTACCTCTTTGCCTTTGTGCCAGTACATTTTATAACCGCGCAACGTCGTTTGTTGAGGGGAAGCATTATAGGTGTGCAATCCCTTTCCTTGTGGGACATCAGGGTTAGATTGGGTAAGATAGTGTTGAAAGGTGGTTGGTTTGGGGCCATTTAAGACCTTTGGAATGACCACCGGATTTCCCTCTAGCCAAAGCTTGTTTTTATCCTGCGTAGAGATTAGGCAAGCATCTGTGACAAAAACTCGCCCACCCTTTGCATCCCGTCGTACTCTGCCAAACAAAGCTTCGGCAAAATCAATTCGGGCTCCATCGTTATGGGGTGGTGTAAGAAAGCCTTGTGGTGAACGGCCGTAAGGCATACGAAACATCTGGGTGTGACCAAAGAAAAAGAGTAATTTATCTCCATCCATTCGATAAAACACGGGCTGATACTCTCGTAAAACACCTTCTGGGCCTAACAGCTTTTCTTGCTCTGGGGTTATCTGGTCATAATAAGCTGTAACCAAATCACGCGGATCGGTCTCGTCAGAGCCATCAGGAATCGCAATCCACTTTCCAGGTTCATCTTTCTCCGGCGGTGGAAAAATTACCGCTTCTGTTTTTTTGCTGAACATAGGGCCACTACGGGCCAAGATGCCTTTCATCCAACCATTACCGAGGTTTCCACTTTCAGCCTCAATAACCTTGGCATATTTGATGTGCAAAAATCCCTCTTTTACTGGCTGAAAATTCAGGTCGCTAATTTTGATATAAATTTCGTTGGCATTACGACAGTCATGCCATCTCTGTAACTGCCCTTTGGGAATCCGCTTGTGATTGATACGAGCATAGGTGGTACCGTTTTTAGGTTCAGCTGGTTGGATATACCATCGCTCCTTGTGCTTACGAATATACCCGGCTGTAAAAAGAGGGATGTAATAATGTTTTCGATCAGGTTCTTCAACAAAAAACAGTTGGCGGTAAGCTTCACCATGGCTAGATGTGTCTCCAACAGCCCGGTAGACCAGTGGGGTGTTTGTAACTGGTTTTAGCTTACCATGCCCCAGGATTTCTACAATGGTACGCAACATGCCGCGCAAACTGCTGCCAGGGATAACGGGATCATTGGGATCACCTGTGTGGAAAAAATCGGGGCGATTGCGGATTTTGTCAAGATGAGGAGTAGCATCATTACGATCCTTTTCCTGGCGTTCCATCTTTTCATGGTCAGCGGGTTTCAGTGGGCCACGCACGTACACTGGGGATTGGGTGGTTAATTTGACATCCATCCAACCTGTCCATCGCCCGGCATGATACTGCCCTCGATCAACATCTAATACACTATCCAGAGGAAGAGTGATGACGGGATCAGGGGCGGGGATAAAGTTATAAGGGGCTACGGCCGTTCTCTCTTTACGTGTAGGGTTCTTATGCCGGGGCACCATGCTGTTCCTCCTTAAATTCAAACGTCAAGTCAAACAGGCGGCTCATGGTGACACGAGCCAATCCTGCCTCCTTATCTTGCTCAATATAGTGGCGAATAGATAACCGGACGGGGCGTTCATTTCCGCGGCCAAAGTTGCCCAACCCCGGCAATGGTACCAGATGCCCCAACCCTTCTGAGCCATCTTCCAGGCGCACAAAGCGGTCCCCAACCAGCTTGCCTGTGGTTCCCCATAGCATTTGTGGTTCATCATATGCTTCATACTCACCAGTTGGCTTCTCTGCCCCATCTTGAATGGTACGGGCGATGAACTGCCCATCCTCGCGCCAGATGTAGATTTCCGCTTGCGAACTAAAGAGGCGCAGTTCTAACAGGTTATCCCGGTTCAGGTCAGGTGAGGGGGGTGATTGTAGGTCCCCAGAAAGATGCCAGTGACCATCACCATATACCCCCCAAATGACGCCATCCAACGTATGTGCCAACAGGTATTGATAAGAAGCGGTTTGTTTTGCCAGCCAGGTGCGTGGATCAAAATTGGGCAGTGAGGCGGTTTGTACGGCCGTTTTCACCCCCCGTATTTTCACCTTTCCATTCTCAGGCAACAACTCACTCATGCTGCACCTCCTTTCATGCACTCCCCCAGTGCATCTACATACGTTTGCAAAACGGCCGCATCCGCGCCAGACACAAACGGCTGTCCACCTTTGCCCACCTCCCAACGGCCGTTTTCATCCTCAATTATCCCCTCTATTCCTTTTAACCGACCGCGTCCCACACTGGACTCGCCGCCAATCGGCAGAAAGCCCGTCCATAAATCTTTTAGCACCAGCAGGAGCAACCCTTTTTCTGCCTGCCACTGCTTTTCTACGCGCTGTCGTTTTTGTTCTTGTTCTTCTGCTGCCTCCTTCGACTGCTGCTTTGGCTTCTCATTAACCAAAAGTTCAAGCGGTGGGCGAACGGAGAGTGAAATTTGGGTCTGGCCGCCAAAGATCGGCTGCTCGGTAAACAGTGCCGATTCCAACGCCCCACCCGTAAAACGGTCAATGGCTACCCGGCTTTGTACCAGCTTTTTGTAATCGCCGGTGATTTCCGTCTCCTTTACCAGGACACGGCTGGTTGCTTTGAGTGCATCTTTCTCTTTTTCCTCCGCCTCAGCAGGCATGTAACCAAACAGTGAGCGAACAAGATCGGTGGCTGTTTGTTCATCACCGCTTAAAGTACGGGCAATGCGTAATGCCTGGCCCCTTATAACGCCAGCCAGGGAGGTGCCAGACAAAACAGGCGTCATCTGTCCCCTACGCCGCGACTCTAAATGGGCTACGTCCGGCGCATTGTCCGCTTCAAAACCGGCACGAATAAGCACAGAGCCGTCAATTTCAAACTTGCTGGTGATGGTGAATCGTTGGCGTTGGTCTGGAGGAAGGGTGACTATCTCACCTAACAAAGTACAGATGTCGGTGCCAACTTCTGGCGTTTTTTGGTGAGGGATGGTTATGTCGTCACGGCCGTGAACCAACCACGCTTTTAAATCGGCCGCTTTCGTCAAATCGTATCGCCACACTTGCCAACCGGTCACTTTACATTCGCCAAAACCACGCCGTTTACGGCCGCCCAGGTGAATATGCCCGTTTTGCAATCCAGATAACGCCACAGCCAATGTCTCACAAAGATGAGAAATACCCCGATCCATCATCTTTTTGGTAAAGAGCAGTTCAAAGCCAATGTGAAAAGTGGTTCCAGCAGGTAAAAGCTGTAAATCGTACTTGGCCCCTTCAGCGGCCGTGCGGCTTTTGGGGTCAATACGAACTCCGTCGCGGAGTTCAATTTTCATTTCTGGAGTAGTACCGAGGGCATCATTAACAATTAGTGGGCTTTGGTCACCCTCACCATCACGACGGGCAGCGCCAAATAGCTTTTCTGTCAGGCTTCTTTGCCGCTTTTGTTTATCTGGTTCTTTATCCACCTTCTCTAGCCAGAGCAGCTCATTAGAACGCGGGTCTGTCACCTGAACATAGTTATTGAAGTATTCATTGACATAGTTGCGTAAAGCACCAGCCAGAGAAGCACCTGTTAGCAACGGCCGTCCATCCAATGGGTCGCGTAGTAGAGGCATATCTACGTCAAAAGCCGCGTCGCCATTGCTCAAATGGGTGGGTGTCACCAGTTCTAATTTACCAGTAATCAACCAGCGTTGGCGAATGTTTCGGGTTTGCCTGCTCATCGTTCCCTTCCTTTTTGCGCCTGCTCACAAACAGCGTCAATCAGGCGGATAGTGTACTCAACAGCCAGTTCATCGGGTAGGGAATATGATTCTTTGCCCAGTAACGGCCGTTGCCATCCCTTTTTCCCTTCCTGCCAGCCATGCTTTGTCAGCTTGATTACCTGCCACACCTTAGCTGGCTGACTGGCTAAATCCAGCAACCACTTGCGGAAATTGTCCGTTTGCCCGTTGACCTGCACGCGGCTTTTACGGAACTGGTCATCGGCCGATTTGCGTTTTGTCGTCCCTTCCAGATAAGTGGTGAACGATGCGAAATCGTTTTGCCGCACTTTTAGTCGGATGCGGCTTAGCTGGCTGTTACTCAGAGCGCGGCTGTTTAGCTTTATATCCTGCACCGCCACCGCCAGATGCCGGTCTAACTCCTGGCGGGCAATGCGTTTGTTCACCTCGTCCAACAGTTCCTTTTCTTGCTGGTTTAGGTTGGCAAAGGGGATCTTATCTCGCGCATCTTTGCCAGAACGCAGTTCCGAGGGAGGTACACATCGGTTAGCTGTCCATTGAGAACGGGAAAGAATAAGTAAACTGCCAAATCCTTCCGCTCGCCGGTCGCCAATCCCTGCCTGTTCCAACTTTTCAAGCTGCTGTTTGGAAATGAGTTGATCACTTTGAACTAACCAGACGGTACCCTTTTGCATCGCCCATGTCTGGGGCAGCGGCAATCCCCAATAAGCATTAAAACCGCCGACCCACCCAATACGGCCGTAACACGCATCCACCGTTATTTTGCCCGCCAACCCTTTCTCTAAAGCAGGCACCAGATGGTTGCCCGGCTGCCCGGTAGTAGGATCACGCAGAATTGCCTCGCTGGTGAGATAAACAAAAAATGGTTCGTTAGCTGGAATATCTGTATAGGCCATTGCCAGTTCACGGCCAGGGTCATCAGCTAACGCTGCAATTTCTGTCAGCCCATACCCGGCCGTATTGGAGCCACCCAGCAGGATTGTGCCATTTAACAACGGCCGTAACTTCCCCGCCAGCGCATCAGGCACCACAATACGGCCGATGAAACTTTGCCCATCTGCCAACGCATGATAACGGAAAAGGGCGCTGCGATTGGTAGCATCATCAGGTATTGCTCGCCCCATCTCCCGGTTACGGGCATTGTGTACGGACACTTTGTAAGACGGCCGTTTTGTCCAAACCTCATTTCCCTCCACCACCATAAATGGGCCGCCCATGGCGGCTGTCGCTTTTAACTTATTCTGAGTCAAGTCATAAACGCGCCGTTTGTCTGCATCCAGGCCACTTACCGGGTCTTTTTCCCGTTGCCAATGCATCGGGGTGGGCAGCATTCGCGTCCCGTTTCGTTCCAGATACGCATTTAGAAAGCGGGTGGAACCATTCAAAAAGAGTTCAGAAAACGGTATGCCACTGTTATTGCTCTGTAAATAACGGGCTACCAACACCCCGCGAATCGCACTGCCAGGTATATAAGCCTGGCTTTCATCTGTGTTGGGATCCCCACCAGGAGCCGTCACCAACACAGGTTCTTTCAGTGTCAGCTTAAAGGTCAGGACAGTCACAATGTCACCTCCTGAGACAGAGCATCGGCAAAAACCTGATAATGCGACTGCAAAATAGAGTTACCATTTTCATCTAACAAATCAGCCTGCAACTGCCCCCGCCCCCGGTTGCGCCCCGTCCCGGCACGGCGTAAGGCCAGAACGGCGGCGGCCAGCAGGGCCAACTCTGTTGGCTGCAAATCACGGCCGTTCAATTCGGCCGTAAACACCATTTGCCGCAAAATCACCCGCATCGAACGCAGTGAACCATCATGGGGCAGGCCATCACCATTCACAGCCGTTTGCCGCCGCACGGCCGTCAGCGAAGCCAATACATCTTGCCTGGATAGTCGGTTATCTTCCGCTCGCATCGTTAGTTGAACCGTCTCTCGCAGCGCGGCTGGCAATTGGGCAGGGCCGTAATGTAGTGCGGCACCAGTACCAGCCTTGCTGCCGCCTTTGCCAAAGAGTGTATTGTGGGCTTTTTCCCAATCGCTGTTCTCGATCACGATACCCATAGCCATCATACAATCGAGTAAATTGTCAGCCTCCTCACCAAGCAGTCCTTTGAGAGTACGACCGTGTAGGTAAGGCAGTCCCCACTCATCGTGTTCCACTTCCCGATCCAATACACCAGCTACGCCATCCCCGCGGCTAAAGGTGGCATCGCTCGATAGGGTAAGCTGAATAAGATAACTTGCCACTTTTTCCTCCTTTAATCCAACTGCAAGAATTGCTCTTGCAGTTCAATCGCATCAAAGTAAACGCAGCGCACTTCATCTAACTCTCGTTCAGATACGTTTGTAACGTCTAGACCCGTGGGCCAATCCATCCACCCATTCTGTAGTTCTAATGGCAGGCCGCCCACCGTTTCCCTGTTGGGTATCATGGGCAAAAACCGACCCTGTCTATCAAGAGACCGAAATTCGGCTGTAGCATTTGGCCCTTCACGTAAGACTTCGCGCAATGTCATCATCTTGTTGCGATTTTCGTCCCACAACCTCGAAAATTGCGTAAACACATTCGTGAAATTTTCCCAGTTGCGCCACGTTTCAATCGAACTCAGCATCACCGGTCGCATGGTGAGTGGGTAATACTGGCCTTCCATACGCTGTGTAGATTCATATTCCCGTGCCCGAATTTCCTTGATTTTTCCCGACAGCCCGGTGGTAGTAATGTGCCAATCAATAGCAGAAGCTGTTTTCTCCGGCACATAAGCCAGCACCATCTCCTTTGCAGATTTAGCCAAGTCGCTGCTATTGGCATAGGCCCGTGAAATTGGGTAGTGGGTTTTGACTATAGAGACACCGGCACAGGCATAAGGTTTACTATCTTCCACCTCCACGTTTTGTTGTCGGGCATAAACTAACGCTTCTTGAATTTTGGTTTCCAGCCCGGTTGGCAGATGGGTAGTAAATAATCTTTTGAAGCCGGGAATTTTCACTCCTCCTTCCAAATTACATAGATACCGGTACGCCAGCGCCAATCCCCACGCCCCAGCAGAAATAAAGGTCACATCATCCCCACCAAACACAACTGGCCGCAACGGGAAACATGGCCAATCTCCCCCCTTGCCTTTGCTGATATGGTAGAGAATCTTGCCCTCTTTTCTCTGGTTCAGTAAGGTTTGTGTAAGTTGTCCTACCATTTTGACCAACGCTTCGGAGGCGGTCTTTTGAAAAGAAAATGATAACTCCCGCATGGCGTTGATGTAGGCGCGTGGTTGATCAGGAAAGAACTTTCCAAATATCTCACTTAAAACAATCACCCGTTTGCCCATGCCGTTCCCATCAGCATGAATAACCGCAATAAAACTTTCATCTCGACCAGGCAATTTGCCGATTTTGTCTAGATTCCCTGTCCAGTTAAAACCTTCAGTTTCAACCACAGGGAACATGTCTTGCAGACGGGTACGTGCTTCTCTGGAAGCATGCCATTGAGTTAT
>CAZPEJ010000197.1:0-8557 GCA_964585465.1 uncultured Ardenticatenaceae bacterium | reverse complement strand
GCTGCTTCTTTGCGATTTCGGTACAGTTCGGGGTCTACCACCCGTATCATCTCTTCCAAATCCAGGTTATTGCCCAAAAACTCGTTCACCCGTTTGGCCTGCGGCACCGGGTTTTTCAGCATGTCGTTGTAATGGATGTACAAGACTGCGATATTGGGTTGAGCATGTAACCAGGTCATCACACTGGCGAGATGTTTTTCAAACAACGCTCTAATTTCATCATCCGATACCTTGTCGGGGTCTTCACCCCGATTGATGAGCATCTTTTTCTGCGAGGCCACAATCTCTTGCATTTCGCGGCGCATAAAGATCACGCGGTATTGATAACCAGAGGGTAAGTACTTTAAGAGTTGGGAGATAACTTTAACGGATTTACCCTGGGCTTCTTTGACCCACTCCACATCCCCTTTGTCCATTTGTTTCACACGCTCAAATTCGTAATACCCTTTGGGGTTATCAGAATCGGCCGTTCTGATGTTATCGGTAATGGGGGGCAAACCACCCGCATCCAACATCTTCATCATCATAGAAGTGCCAGACCGGGGCAAACCAGAAACAACGGTGATCACTTTGGGTTTAGGGGGTTCAGATTTGAACAATTTTTGCAAAAAATTCATACGAGTTCGTCCTAATCAGGGAGATTTTATTTCTGGTTAGTATATCCCAATATCTTAAAACCTGACTTACCTGGGAAGGGACGAGTGAAACGTGAAACTTCACGTTTTACGTTTCACGTTTTACGTTTCACAGCAAACCCCACAAAATCCGAAAGACCCCAACTTTTCAGGATACCCCCAAAGACGGCCGTTTCAGCAGCCGCATCCCATTCACAGTCACCAGCAGGGAGGTTCCCATGTCTGCCAAAACCGCCAACCATAAACTACCCCAGCCGCCTAGCACCAACAGCAAAAAGGCCAGTTTGATGCCAATACTCAGGGCGATATTGGTGCGGATGGTGTGCATAGTGGCTCGTGCCAGTTGCACCGCAAAAGGTAATTGAGCCAGATCATCCCCCATCAGCGTCATATCGGCCGTTTCCATCGCCTGGGCTGTACGACCAATTGCCACCCCCACCGAGGCCGTTGCCAGGGCTGGCGTGTCGTTGATGCCGTCACCCACCATCACCACCTCGCCGTATCGTTGTTGTAGGGCAGTAACGGCCGTTACCTTATCCTCCGGCAAACACTCCGCCAATACCTCTTGCACTCCCACCTGGGCCGCAATCTGCTGGGCCGTGACCTTGTTATCACCCGTCAACATGACCGTGTGCAAACCAGCCTGTTGCAAAGCAGAAACGGCCGTCTGGCTGCTGGGGCGCACCTGATCCGCAACGGTAATGTAACCCGCATAACGGGAATTTGTGCTGACCAGCATCGTGGTATACCCCTGGGCATTGGCCGCAGCCACCGCCTGACAATGGTCTACATGGGGAATCTGCGTTTCAAAGAAGGCGTGGCTGCCAATGGTCACAGCCTGGCCGTTGACGAACCCCGTCACCCCTTTCCCGCTAATGGCTTTTACCTCGTTGGCGGCAGGATAACGGCCGTTCACCCCTCGTTGAGTGGCCCCTTGTTTCACCGCCTGCGCCAACGGATGTTCGCTGCGCTGCTCCACCGCATGGGCCATTGCCAGCAAATCATCACAACTGGCACAAAAACCCGTTTCGGCCGACGTACAGGCGACAGAATGAACCGAAACCACCGTCGGACTACCTTGTGTCAATGTGCCTGTTTTGTCAAAGGCAACTGTTTTCACTCGACTCAGACTTTCTAATGCCGCTCCACCCTTCACCAATACCCCATGCCGGGCGGCGTTACTGATGGCACTCACCAGGCTGACCGGGGTGCTGATGACCAGGGCACACGGACAGGCCACTACCAGCAACGCCAACGCACGATAGAACCACCCTTGTGTTTCGCTGTCGGGATTCCAAAACGGTTGCCCCCAAACCAGCGGTGGCACGATGGCTACCAAAATCGCCAACCCGACAACGGTTGGAGTGTAATAGCTGGCGAAACGGTCTACCAGCCGTTGCGCCGGGGCGCGTTTCTCCTGAGCCTCTTCTACCATCTGAATGACCCGACTAATTGTGTTGTCGGCAGCCAGATGGGTGATTTCGATTTCCAGGGTGCCTTCTCCATTGATGCTGCTGGCAAAAACAGTGTTTCCGGCTACCTTTTCTACCAGTTTGCTTTCACCGGTGATGGGTGCCTGGTTGATAGCAGATGCGCCGGACAAAATACGGCCGTCCATGGGAATACGTTCCCCTGGTTTGACAACGATATGATCCCCCACCACCAGCTGTTCAACGGGAACGAGTTGTTCTTCTGTGCCGCAAAATGGGCATGGGCCACCCGTGTACCCTTGTTGCCCCATGTGCCCTTGACAATCCCAACACGGCCGTAAAACAGTGGCTTCTTGGGGGGCGAGTTCCATCAAACTGCGAATAGAGTCCCGCGCCCGATTGCCACTATACCCTTCTAACGCCTCCCCAAAGGCAAACAACACCATCACCAACCCGGCTTCGGTGTAAGCCCCAATAATCACGGCCCCAATCGCGGCAATGGTCATCAGGACGTTGATATTGATTTCCCGATTGATCCGCACGGCTCGCCAGGCAGAACGAGCGACTGGAAAACCGGCCGTTGCCATTGCCAGGATAGAAAGCAGGTCAAATAACCAGGTGGTGGTCGGATGAAGCAGAACGCCGGGTAACAGTTCATGAAATAACAGCCCCGGCAAGATGAACAATGCCCCCAAAAGAGCTAACCGCGTATCACGTCGCTGCCAGAGGAAACGGCCGAAATCTACCAACAACGTCTGACGAACAGGAGTAGAATGTGGTTGACGAGAAACGGCCGATGGCTGCTCCGCCACGTTGTAACCCAACTCTCGCACCCGCGAAATCACAACGTCTGGCTGGATTTCCCCCTGAACCCGCAAGGTTTCAGTCGCAAAGTTTAAGGTGCAGACCGTTACACCCGTTAATTTTTGTACCCCGGTTTCGACAGTACGGGCGCAACTGGCACAATCCATCCCTACAATATGAAAAGTAAGCTCCATAACATCCTCAAATGGAGAAGAGACACCCATCTCCAATCTTTAATCTCAGGATGGAGCATACACCTTCAAGCCAGGTAGAATGTCAAGCACAAATGCAAAATCGGAAAATTAGGATGCGGATCAACGTGGCTAAAGTCATAAATTGACATTGTGCTGAAGGGGGATTAGAGATTGGGGATTAGAGATTGGCCAATCTCTAATCCCCAATCTCCAATCTCACAATAAAAATGTCAGTTTATGCCCTCTGTGAGTATATCTGCCAGCCCCACCATGCCGACATTTTTAGTTTTGTTCAGATAGGCTTCCGGGTTTTTCTCAAATGTGCGTTTACAGCCTAAACAACAAAAGTAATACGTTTCCGCGGCAAATTCCGATTTGTATTGGGCTGTTGCCATGTCTACTTCCATGCCACAAATTGGGTCAATGGCCAAGGGGGATGGTTGAGGGACGAGGGACGAGGGACGAAGGACGAAGGACGGAGAGCGATCCTGTTCCCCTCGCCCCTCGCCTCTCGCTTCTCGCTCCTCGCTTCTCACTCCTCGCTCCTCGCTTCTCGCTTCTCGCTCCTCACTCCTCGCCTCTCGCTCTTTGCTCCCCCGGAACAATGACAAATCCAACATCTCCGCACTGCGCCGCCGTTGCACAATCTCTGCCATGATGCTGAGGGCAATTTCGTCACCCCGTTTCGCTTGAATGTCTAACCCGGCCGGGGCCTTCAGCGGCAATAGCTCTGTTTCGGTCAGCCCGGTTTCTAACAAATACGCCCGCACCCCTTGCGCTCGTTTAGGGCTGGCAACCAGGCCCACATACCCCGGTTTGGCTTTGAGGATTTTTTCCAATGCCAGTTCGTCGTAGTTGCCGTGTGTGGCCACCACAATGTAGGAGGAAAACGGCCGAATCTTCCCCACCGCCATATCCAAATCTGTAATCACCTCATCGGCCGTTAGCTTGCCTTCCGGGTCTACCACCATGGTGTGGTAATTCATGGCCTGCCCCAAATGCACCAACGCCTGTGCCACCGGCAAATTGCCAAAGATGAGCAGTTGCGGCCGGGGTTTTTGCGGCTCAATAAACACCTCCAACGTGCCGCCGCTGTAACAAGTCATGGGCAAATCGAGCAGCCCGGCGCGGGGTGTTTGTTTTTCTGGCTCAGTGGAGAGACGAATCAGGCGGCTTTCATCAGCCGCCAACGCCTTCAACGCCTCTTTAATTACCGTTGGTTGGGCGCAACTGCCACCAATCCAGCCGTGCATCACCCCATCCACCGTGATGATAGCCTTGTCCCCTGGTTTGGCAGAGGTAGGTTTTTCGGCGCGGACGATAACGGCCGTTACAAATGGTACCCCCTGGTTCATCAGCTCATGTGCTTTGGAAAAATACTCGTCGTACATGGGTTCCTCCTCAACATCGCCTAAACCTGTTAAGCTAATTTAGAGCGAATAGCATAGCCGACTCGATGCCAGTAATCATTACTTAATCCAGGGGCAACCGGGTGTCTGGTTATGATAAAAATCGTTGAGCCATTGCTGCCTATATAAACCCCCTCTGTTGTTAGCAAAAAATCAACGCTGGCTATGACCTGCCAATACTCTCGATAACCGAAACTGTAAAAGAGGACAACTTTCGGGTGGTATTGCGTAATGCGTTGTTGCAACTGTTTTATACGGCCGTTGAGTAAAGTTTTGCGGTAAGTGTCCCTATCCACCAGATAGGGCAATTGCGAATGCTGTCCATAAATCCAGTGGTTGGTTGAAGGGGATGGCAGCGGTAGCAATTCCAACAAACAAGTTTTGCCAGTAATACGGCCGAACCCATCGCGTTGATACTGGCGTACCTGGTCTGCTGTTGGTGAATATCCTTTGATAGCCAACAGGGTGCGAATGAGTTTTCCCCAGGTGGATTGAATTTTCGGCCGTTCCCTGAAAAGAGAAATGACCCCTATGGCAATGTGGTATTCGGCTAAGTCCTCCAGTTCCTGCTTACCCCTTGCCTTCCAGGCATTCAACCTCCCTTCAACATCGGCAAAAGAGTTACCTCCTCCTTCTTCCATTCCCACAAACCAGTAATCCCCCTGATAGTTACCATAACCATAAAATCGGTTTATAAAATGTTCAAGGAGTGAAGCATCAAAGAATCGGCCGTTATCAGTTTCAATTCCCAAAACCCCATCTCGTAAAACGGCTCTGGCTGCTTGTTCGGCCGTTATTTCTGGAATTTCCGATGTATCAATCTCATCGTCTTCCATAACGCTCAATCTTTCCCAATCACTCTGTAAAGCTGGCATAAAATGAAGAATACACCTTTAAGTTCAATCCGTCGTGGCTTCCAATTGTGTTTCTAGTACAACCGGCAAATTACCTACCTGAGTTTTTGCTAGTTGAATAAGTAATCGCAAAGCCTCATTCACAGCTTCATCTGTCTTAAAAATTTGTGCCACATCTGGGGCTAACATGATCAGGTTTGTTCCCATTCTCACCCGTTTAGCATATTTTCCCCAAACCACTCCTTTCAACTGAGACAGATCATATTCTTCTGCCAGTTCGTCATCCGTCTCCTCTAATTTTTCTTTCTCGTTCATAAAATTTCCTTTCAGCAGGTCTTAACTCTCTTGCACTAATAATACGAATCGTATCTTCTCTATCGGTATGCGATACCAAAATCCAGCGAAAACGGTTTGAAATGCCAACCGTGATATACCTTTTTTCTTTAGAGTGTTTTGTATCATCAAACGTAGCAGCCAGCATATCCCAAAACACCGTAGCAGCTTCATTAAATGAAACCTTATGTTTTTTGATATTCTTTGTTTCTTTTGCCGGGTCCCATTCAAATTCCACCATCTACTCAGTATAAACGATGCCCTTCTCCCCTTCAATAATAGAACGTGAAACGCAACAGTTCCCCATCACGTTTCACTGTTCACTGTTTACTGTTCACTGTTCACTGTTTACTGTTCACTGTTTACCGTTTACTGTTCACTGTCTCTAATCCGTCACCCCAGCCTCCCGCAAGACCTTCCACACCTTCTGCGGGGTAATGGGGATGTCCAGGTGTCGCACGCCCAGATGCCACAGCGCATCAACCACCGCATTGGCAATGGCAGGCGGCGCGCCCACTGTTGGCGACTCGCCCACCCCTTTAGCCCCAATCGGGTGGTGGGGTGATGGGGTGATGGTGTGACCTGTTTCCCATTTGGGTGACTCAACGGCCGTTGGCAGCAAATAATCCGCAAACGTCCCGGTCAAGTTTTGCCCATTTTCGTCATACACAATCTCCTCATACAACGCCGGAGCCAGGCCCATTGTCAGGCCGCCGTGAATTTGCCCCTCCACCACCAACGGATTGATGATATTGCCGCAGTCGTCAATCGCCACAAAACGGCGCACACGCACCTCACCCGTGCCTTTGTCAATATCCACCACCGCGATGTAGCTGCCAAACGGGAAGGTTAAATTAGGTGGGTCGTAATAATCGGTGGCTTCCAACCCGGCCTCCATGCCCGGCGGATGGTTGGTATAGGCAGCAAAGGAAATTTCCTGGATCGTTTTGGCCTGTTCGGGCGAACCTTTCACCTGCCACTTGTTCATGTTCCATTCCAGGTCATCTTCATTCACCTCCAGCAGGTAAGCGGCAATTTTGCGGGCTTTGGCCTTAATTTTGCGGGCAGCCATGGCGGCGGCAGCCCCGGCCGTTGGTGTAGAACGGCTGGCATACGTCCCCAAACCATAAGGGGCGGTGTCGGTATCCCCTTCTTCCACTTCAATATCATTGGCAGGCAACCCTAATTCCTCGGCGATGATTTGGGCATAGGTGGTTTCGTGACCTTGCCCCTGCGACTTGGTGCCAAAACGGGCGATGGCTTTACCAGTGGGGTGAATACGAATTTCGGCCGAATCGAACATCTTAATGCCCAAAATATCATAATCGCGGGACGGGCCAGCCCCTACGACTTCGGTGAAACTGGAAATGCCTATGCCCATCAATTCGCCCTTCGCCCGTTTTTCGGCCTGCTCTTTTCGCAACGCCTCATACCCAATGTGATCCATCGCTTTTTGCAGGGCGGCCGGGTAGTTGCCACTGTCATACTGCCAGCCAGTTGGGGATTGATAGGGAAACTGTTCGGGTTGGATAAAGTTGTGTTGGCGGAAATCGGCCGGGTCTTGGCCCAGGTCGTGGGCCATGATGTCCACCATGCGCTCAATCATCTGTACCGCCTCCGTCACACGGAACGAGCAGCGATAGGCTACCCCCCCGGGCGGTTTATTGGTGTAAACGGCATCCATGTTGACGTGTGCCGCTTGTAGATCGTAGGAACCGGTGCAGATGCTAAACAGCCCGGCCGGAAACTTCGATGGGTTAGCGGCGGCATCAGCACAGCCATGATCGGCCAGGCCATTCACCCGCAGGCCAATCAACTTGCCATTAGCGTCGGCCGCCAGTTCCGCTTCCAGGTGGTAATCGCGGGCAAAACTATCGGCTTGCAGGTTTTCACTGCGGTCTTCCACCCACTTCACCGGTTTACCAATGAGCAGGCTGGCAACAGCACACACCACATAACCAGGGTACACCGGCACTTTGCCACCAAACCCGCCGCCAATATCGGGCGAAATAACCTGGATTTTGTGTTCGGGCAGGCCGCTGACCAGGGCAAAAACGGTGCGGATGGCGTGGGGAGCCTGAGTGGTCATGTACAGTTGCATTTTGCCGGTGGCACTGTTGTAATTTGCCACCATGCCGCAGGTTTCAATGGAGGCCACATGGATGCGTGGGATGTGCATATACTGTTTGACCACATGGGCGGCGTTGGCAAAAACGGCATCGGTGGCGGCCTGGTCGCCTGCTTCCCAATGCCAGATGCGATTGGTTTTTAACTCTTTGTCGTCGCGCACCAGGGTTTTGTCTTCCATTGCTTCAAAAGGATTGACGACCGGGGGCAGGGGTTCATACTCGACAACCACTTTTTCTACCCCATCGGCGGCGGTGTAGCGGTCGGTGGCGATGACAGCGCACACTTCCTGGGCATAGTAGGCTACTTTGTCCACTGGCAGCACCATTTGGGTGTCGCCCATGAGGGTAGGCATCCAGTGTAGTTTGTGGGCGGCCAAATCTTTGCCAGTGATGACAGCCAACACGCCGGGGGTTGCCAGGGCTTCACTGGCATCAATGCTGAGGATTTTGGCGTGGGCGTAGGGGCTGCGAACAATATCCATGTGCAACATGCCGGGCAGTTTAATATCGTCCACATAACGGCCGCGCCCTTGAATGAAGCGGGGGTCTTCTTTGCGTTTCATGCGGTGGCCCATGCCAGAGACATCGGCCGGGGTGGTGATACGAATTTCTTCGGTCGTTGGTACATTGACCGACGTTTTAGAGGTATCGGTTACTTGTTTTTCAAACCGATCCGCCAGTTGTTTGGGTTTATCGGGATCGTGGTAGGTCATGTTTTTCTCCTCAGTATTCAGTGGTCAGTACTCAGTACTCAGTTCTTAGTGAACAC
>CAZPEJ010000196.1:0-8565 GCA_964585465.1 uncultured Ardenticatenaceae bacterium | reverse complement strand
TTTGTCCGTCCTTTATCCTCACTAATGTGTCAATTATATTTAGGACGGGTCACTCCAATCTCATTATGTTTTGTGGGTATCGCTACAACCTACCGCCGCTTTTTCCCGTCGGCAACTGGTGGAGTCGTTTTGGCGGTCATCTCCCCGTTGCTGGCTCGCCCGCCACGCTCCTGCTGCCCGTGACAATGTTTATACTTCTTCCCACTGCCACACGGACAGGGATCATTCCGCCCAACTTTGGGCAAATCGCGCCTTAGCTCCACACCCTTGCCCTTTTCCCGTTTCACAACCTGATACCCTGCTTCTCTCGCTTGAACCTGATACGCCACCTCTGCCTGCTGTTGCCGGATATACGCCTGGTGCCCCTGAATTTGCCGGAAGAAACGATCCGCAATATCTTTTTCGATATTATTTCGCATATCAGCAAACATTTCGGCCGAACGAATCTTGTACTGCACCTTTGGATCTTTCTGCCCAAACGCTTCCAGGCCAATTTCGCGGCGCAAATCATCTACGGCCGTTAAATAATCACGCCACTCCCGATCAATGGCTTCCAATAATAACAACCGTTGGAAATTGCGATACTCTTCATCTCCAATCAGTTGTTGCCACTTGGTTTGTTGCGTTTGAATATACCCCAACAACGCCTCATTCAACTGGTCGCTATCCAGGGCAGACAACCCATCAAATAACAGCGTGCGGATAGCATCCTCTGATTTTTGTTTGAACTTTTCCTGGCGGGTGGCGGCATTTTTTAAGGAAAGCCCTTCCAGGCTAAACTGGGAAAACGCTTCATGGAGTTGGTGTTCCGCTTTTTGCCATAATTCGCCCCGCTCTGTTTCTTCGATGTAATTTGCCAGAAACTCCTCAAAGAACTGCTGCACCTGTTTCATGTAGTCGTGTTGTACCCGTTCCTTCGTTTGTAACTGGTTGGAACGCTGCATGGCTAGATTTGCCAGGTTGGGCACAGCACCCAGAAACGGCAGAAACCGCCCCATCGCTTGTAACAGTTGATACAAATTGTAACCACGCTCTTCGTTTTGGCGGGCAATTTGCATAAACCGTTCGGTCAACTGCTCATCCGATAGCTCCAGCAGCGCAGCCCGATCCAGAATGGTGATACCTGGTAACAACCCTCGCAGCCGGGCAATCACCCCACCCATGTTGATGGTATCGGTGGCATCGGTGCTGTAACTTTCAATTGTTTTCTGGATTTCTCCCCGTACAAAGTCGGTATACTCTTCGACGTAATTTTTGACCAGTTCCTCTATGGCGTTGGCAAAGGCTTCACTTATTTTGGCATCCAGGTCAACCGCTTCTCCGGCTAAAATGGCGCGTCGTTCAGCATAAATGGCCTGCCGCTGCCGACTCATTACGTCGTCATACTCAACCACGTTTTTGCGGATGTCAAAGTTGTAACCCTCAATGCGTTCCTGGGAGCTTTCAATGATTTTGTCCAGGGCGCGGTGTTCGATGGGCATGTCTTCGGGGAAACTGGATAACAGGCTGGAGGACATCCAACTTTTTAGCCGTTCGCCGCCAAACCGGCGCATAAGATCGTCTTCTACGGAGAGGAAGAAACGGGAGGAGCCAGGATCACCCTGGCGGGCGGCGCGCCCACGTAGCTGGTTGTCAATGCGGCGGGATTCGTGCCGTTCGGAACCTACCACATGCAGCCCACCCAGTTTGCGGATTTCTTCACGCTCTATTTCGGCCTGTCTGGTAATTTGTTCGATGCGTTCGATGATGCGCGGGGAAAGCCCCGGAATGGTGGCAATGATTTGTTCTGCCTCTTCTTTTTTGCCAGCCAGGACAGCGCGAGTAACGGCCGCTCTGGCGTTGTAATGTTTCTCAAACAGGTTTTCAGCCAGGAATTGGGCTAACTGGCGCGGGTCTTCCTGGACAGTTTGATACTGGGTATAGAGCGTCAGTAACCGGACTGCTTCGTCCACCAGGGCGATGTCTTTGTCTTGCCGTTCCAGGTAATTCCTGGCTTCGCTGAGTTGGCCTACCCGCACCAGGCGAAGCACGTTTACGATGTCGTTGTAGTCGGCTTTGTAGGGAGTTTGTAATACTTTTGCCAGATACCCAACGATCTGATTCTCTTTGATTTCTGCCAGATCTGTGTCTAAACCTGTTTTAATTTGTAACAGGGCATCTACCAGGGTTTCATCGAGTTTGGGGTGTTTGCGGGCCAGGTCACGAGCGGCCGTTTCACTTTCTGACCACAGGCGATTTGCCAACTGGATTAACAGGTTGCGGTCAAATAGCTCTTCTTCCAGGGCAACGGCCGTTAATCCCTCTGGATTCCCCCCCAACAAAATGTCAGTCCCACGCCCGGCCATATTGGTGGAAATCGTCACCGCCCCCTTACGCCCGGCCTGAGCCACCACCAACGCTTCTGACTGGTGGATTTTAGCGTTTAATACCGTGTGGGGGACTCCATCTTTTTGCAACAGTTTGTGAATCACCTCCGAATGTTCTACCGAGGTAGTGCCCACCAGAACCGGGCGGCCTGTTTGATACACCCGTTTGATTTCGGCGATAATTGCCTGGTCTTTGGCCGTTTCATGCCGGTACACCTGGTCGGGAAAATCAGTCCGTTTGAAAAAAACCGGTTCTTTACTGGTGGGGTTGACATAAACGATAGCAGTGGTATTTTCTACTGCCACTTTTTGCTCAATTAACCCCATATGGCCGCTTTCAATCACATTTTGTACATTGGTGGGCAAAGGGGTCACACCCAACTTATAAATTTTGTCAAACTCTTCCGCGTCGGTCATGGCAGTACCGGTCATACCCGCCAGTTTACTGTAGAGGCGGAAGTAGTTTTGCAGGGTAATGGTGGCAACGGTCATCGTTTCCCGCCGCACATTTACCCCTTCTTTGGCTTCAATCGCTTCGTGTAACCCATCAGAATACCGACGGCCGTGCATTAAACGGCCGGTACTGCCATCAATAATGATCACCTCATCATTTTGCACCACATAATCCACATCCCGTTTGAACAGATATTGGGCTTTGAGGGCGTTTTCCAGATAGTAAGTGAGGTGGTAAAAGCGGGGGTCATACAGGTTATCCCCTGCCTCCCCGTTAATTTCCGGGATACGGTTCTCAATTTCCACAATGCCGATTTCTGTCAGAGTGATGGTGCGGCTTTTTTCGTCAATGTTGTAATGGCCGTTGGGTTCTTCCTCATCATCGGCCGTATTGGGCTTGAGGCGGCGGACATACTCCGAAAAACGGACATAATCGCTGCCCGAACGGCTGGCCGGGCCGGAAATAATTAACGGGGTACGGGCTTCGTCAATGAGGATGTTATCCACCTCGTCAATGACCGCGTAATTGAGTTCGCGCTGCACCAACCGTTCCATGTTGGTTGCCATGTTATCCCGCAGGTAATCAAACCCAAATTCACTGGCAATGCCATAGGTTACATCAGCGCGATACGCCTGTTGTCGGGTGCAGGGCCGCCAATGTACCAGCCGTTCATCCTCCAGAGCTGCCGCCGAGGTCACATAATCGGGGTCATAGAGGGCGGAGAACTGTTGAGGGCCGATGCAGCCAACGGTGAGGCCTAACGAATGGAAAATTTTGCCCATCCAACCACCGTCGCGCCGGGCCAGGTATTCGTTGACGGTAACAAGGTGAACACCCTGGCTGGTGAGGGCGTTGAGAAAGAGGGGCAGGGTGGCGACCAGGGTTTTACCCTCGCCGGTACGCATTTCTATTACGTCACCCCGGTGCATCAGCACCCCTCCCATGATTTGCACATCGTAGTGGCGCAGGCCGGTGGCGCGGCGCGAAGCTTCGCGCACCAGGGCAAAGGCATGAGGTAACACGTCTTCCAGGGTGGCTCCATTAATCAGACGCTCTTTAAGAACGGCCGTTTGTTCCTTCAACGCCTCATCATTCATTGGGTTCAACGTAGATTCCAACGCCGCCACTTCATCCACAATGGGTTGTAACCCCTTAATTATTTTTTTGTTCGGGTCGCCGAAAATTTTTGTTACTAAACTTTTGAACATAACATCATCTCAATAATTCGGTTTCTTGGCTTCACAGATTTTGTGCAACTCTATCACCCTTATCTTAACTTTACATTAGCAGGCGACTTATTCGTTAAACAATTCGCCCACACTCCGCCCTTCGTGGGAGCGCAAAATGACCTCTCCCAACAAGTTGGCGACGGTCAAAACAGTGATATTAGGCAACATCCGGTCGGGGAGAATAGGGATGGTGTCGGTGGTGACAATTTCTTTGATAGGCAGACCGCCTAGCCGTTCGGTGGCCGGGGGCGAGAGAACCGGGTGTGTGAAGGTGACATACACGTCGTTGGCTCCATTGGCCTTTACTAGCTGCACCGCTTGTTGAATAGAACCGGCCGTATCTACCAGATCATCCACAATAATGACATCTTTGCCTTCCACATTCCCAATCAGGGTAAGAGCCTCTCGCCCGGTGTCGTTGCCCAATCGCCGTTTTTCCACAAAAGCCAGCGAATGGTGCAAAGCGGCGGCATAGTTGCGCCCCTTTTTGGCATACCCCAGGTCGGGTGTCACCACCACCGCATCCAGGTTTTTGTTGCGGAAGTAGTTAGATAAAATGTGAAAAGCGGTGAGCGAATCGCCAGGGATTTTGTAGAAACCTTGAATCTGTTCTGCGTGCAGGTCAATGGTCATCCACCGGTCGGCCCCGGCCACTTCAATCAAATCGGCCAGGAGGCGAGCAGAAATGGGGACTCGTGGTTGGTCTTTTTTGTCGCTTTGTGAGTAGGCCATGTAGGGAACCACAACGGTCACACGCCCGGCCGAATCCCGTTTGAGGCAATCTATGGCAATGAGCATCTCCATGATGTTGCGATGCACCGGACGGCAGTGGCTTTGAATCAAGTACACATCCTGGCCGCGCACACTGCCATTGAGCCGAACAAAGAGGTTTTCGTTCGGAAACTCAATGATGTCCCATTTGCTGAGAGGGATGCCGATGTAGCTGGCGATGCGTTGGGCGAGGACGGGACAACCTGACCCGGCAAATAGTTTGATTTCTCCGTAAGCCATCATAGGTTTTTTTGTTTGTCAATTTACGATTGACTGGTAGTTTGTTGGAGAATGGCAGAATAACAAGCGGGTCACGCGGATGGAACGGATGTACACGGATAAGACCAGAGAAAAAATCCGCGAAAACCCGTCAAACCTGCGTCATCCGCGTTCCATTGCGACCTTTCCGACAAACTGCAAACAAAGGCAATCATAAATTATGTGAGTTGGGCAAAGAGTTGGGTGGCGGCTGTGTAGGGGTCTAACTCCCTGGCCGCAACGGCCGTTATCAATTGATTCCGTTGGGTTTGGGAAACGGCCGTTTGGAATCGGCGTATAAAACGGTTTTGTAACAACTGCTCAATTTCCCGTTGACTACGGCTTTTTTCCCGTTCCTCCCATTCGCCACTCTCTTTTAAGTGTGTTTGGTGGGTTTTAATTTTGTCTACCAGAGCCGCCACCCCTTTGCCCTCAATAGCCACTGTTTCTTGAATCGGCACTTGCCACAGCGGGCGTGGGGTGATTTCGGCCGTTTCCATCAACTGTCCATGGTGCATGGTGCGGGTATTGTGCCCCAGGTGCAACATCGTTTCCAGCGATTTAACCGTGCGCGAAACCCCAGGGTTGTCTGCTTTGTTGACCACCAAAATATCGGCAATTTCCAGAATACCTGCCTTGATAGATTGAATATCATCCCCCATGCCGGGGGCTTCAATCACCAGGGTTGTGTGGGCGGTGGTGGCAATATCCACCTCAGCTTGCCCAGCCCCCACCGTTTCTACCAGGATAACCGCAAAACCAGCCGCATCTAACACCTGCAAAACGGCCGATGTTGCCTGGGCCAGCCCCCCCAGATTGCCGCGCGAAGCCATACTGCGAATAAAAACGCCGGTATCACCCGACAAATCGCGCATTCGTACCCGATCCCCCAACAACGCACCACCGGTAAACGGGCTGGTGGGGTCAACCGCCACAATCGCCACCAACTCATTACGGCGGCGAAACTCTTTTGCCACTTCGTTCACCAGCGAACTTTTGCCAGAGCCGGGGGAACCGGTGATACCAACGATGTGGGCGCGGCCCGTGTGGGGGTAGAGGGTGGTAACGGCCGTTTCTGCCGCCACTTCACTATTTTCCACCTGGGTAATCAGTCGGGCAATCGCACGAGTGTGTCGCTGGCGTACCTGCTCAAATAGTTGTTCCATTATATTTATTTGGATGAGGTTTGGAACGCGGAGAAACAGAGAAAAAACGCGGAGTAACAGAGAGAAAACATCATTGCTCTTTGGGAAGGGGTTGATAAACAATGAAACGTGAAACGTAAAACGTGACCAGAGAGATTTCACGTTTCACATTTTACGTTTCACGGCGAACACCACAAAACCCAAAAAACCCAACACCATTTTACCTCTCCATGACTCTCCTCGACTCCTCCGTGTAACGTTATATCCTTCTTATTTTCCTACCTTCTGGTGAATCAAATGAATAATTTCTTCCATTTTGGCCCCGGGGCCAAAAACCCCGGCCACCCCCATCTCCTTCAGACTGGGGATGTCTTCGTTGGGAATGATGCCACCCAGAAAAACAGGCACATCCATCATCTCCTGCTCCTGCATCAACTGCATAATGCGTTGGGTCAGGGGCATGTGTGCCCCCGATAAAATGCTCAAACCAACCGCATCTACATCTTCCTGCATGGCTGCCTCTACAATCATTTCGGGTGTTTGCCGCAGGCCCGTATAAATCACTTCCATGCCCGCATCCCGTAACGCGCGGGCGACCACTTTTGCCCCCCGGTCATGACCATCCAGGCCGGGTTTGGCAATCAAAACGCGTGGGTTTCGTGTCTCTGTCATTCGTTGGTTCTCCTGTCAAGGTGAAGGGGTGTGCAACCGGTCACTGCCTGGTAATGGGGTGACAAACATGCCACCTGTGCAGGGTTGTTTGTTTACACCCGCAGGGGATTATACCTTATGGGGTGTGGGTTGCCACTACGGTTTGCAGCAAGGTTCGGCCAATGGTTTGAACGGCCGTTATCCCTTCCCCCTTTTCCACCACCACCACTACCACAAAACGGGGCTGGCTGGCGGGGGCCATGCCCAGGTACCAACTGTTGGTGCTGCCTTCCGGCCCGGAGAGGGCCAGGGCGGTGTGTTCTAACAAATTTTGGTAGGGTGAAAGGGATTGGCGCAGAGTGGCAGCCGTGCCCGCCGAGACAGCTACCTGAGGTTTACCCTCCATAGAAAGTTCTTGCCACTGACCTTGTGAGTCTTGAACGGCCGTTACCAGGCGGGGGTGTGGCAACTGCCCATTCCCGGCCAGGGCCGCCCAGGCCAGCCCCAGTTGGAGCGGGGTCACCAACAATGTGTCTTGCCCGATGCCTGCTAACAGTGGGTCGGCGGTGGGGAGCAATTCGGCCGTTTCTGTATCCAGCGGCAGGATGGGGGATTGGGTCAACTGGAAAGCGGCAAAAATCTGGTCTAACCCGGCCACCCCCAGCTGATCCGCCAGCTGTTGCATGGCGGCTGGGCAGGTGTGGTGTAACACCGTCTCCCAGGTGGTGGGTTCTGGGGGCGGCGTGAGGCAGGTCAGGCTGTTGCCATTCACCGCCACAGGTTGATTGGGGTTTTCTATGGTATCTGCCAAATGCAGCAGCCGTTGTTCCATCACCCCAGCCAAAATTAAGGGTTGTAAGGACATGCCGGGTTGATACAACCCCTGTGTTACCCGATTCAGCAAGGGGGCACTTTCCGCTTGTGTCAATGTTTCAAACTGGTCATCTAACTGGTTAGGGTCATAACTAGGGTGGCTGACCAGGGCTAAAATGTCGGCATAAACAGCGGTTGGGGCCAGTTCTAACAACAGCAAGGCGGCAGGTTGTGGTGGCAAGAGGGAATCGGCCGTTTTTTGCCAGGTAGCATCTAACGTTAAACGAATATCCCACCCGGATAACGGCCGATGCAACAATTGGCGCGTCCAATCCGCCACCACTCCCACCTCTCCCTGGCGCAACAAGGTATTAAAACGCTCCTCCACCCCGGCTGTGCCATGCCGAAAGCTGTAATATCCAATGGCTGGGCCGCTGTAAGGCAGAGGGTAGAGCCGTTGTAACTCATCGGGCGGACCAACCGTTTCAGCCAGAACGACCCCGTTCCGATCCAAAATCCGCCCGCGTTGAATGCGTAACTCCGTTTCCACCAGTCGAGGGTTATCTTCGCGCCGCAAAATAGTGGCCGCCCGCGCCACACCCCAAAATACCAGAGCAACCGCAATAGCCAGAAAAGCAGCTAAAATCGTTTGTTGGAGTTGCAGCAGTCGTGTGTGGGCGTTGTTTTTCATATTTCACTCTGTCACATTGTCGCTGCCGAGAAACATGAGTAATCCCATCATGGCACTGGTCATGAGGAGGGAACTGCCGCCGTAGCTGACCAGGGGCAGGGTGACACCGGTGAGGGGTAGCAGTTTGGTTACACCTGCCATGATAAGGAAGGCCTGGGCGGAGAGTAATATGGTGATACCAGCGGCC
>CAZPEJ010000195.1:3183-8581 GCA_964585465.1 uncultured Ardenticatenaceae bacterium | reverse complement strand
TTTTCCCTCTCAGCGTCTCTGCGCGACATAAAGTTGATTCCAATAATGTCTACTGTTTAGCACCCGGTTGTTGTTTCATCGCTGTTTCCAGGCCCATAAGAGTAAAATAATCCCCAACCCAACCCCGGCTCCGATGAACCACCAGGAGGTTTGGGCGGGTGGGGCAGCGGGTGGTGGGGGTGGAATGGGGGTGGCGGTGGGCAAAACGGCCGTTATTTCTGTCGCTTTTGGGGTGGCAGAAACGGTGGCAGTGGAGGAAGGAACGGCCGTTTGGGTGGCACTTGGTTCTGCGGTGGGGGTGGCTGTCTGGGTGGGGTGCGGTGTGGGGGTTTTTGTAGCGGTGGCCGTAGCGGTGGGTGGAACGGCCGTTGCCGTTGGAGTGGGGCTGCTTGCCAGGGTAGCAACTGCCTGCCCGGCCGCGACAGTGGGCACACTGGTCACTGTTACCCCTTCCTCCACCAAAAACAGAGGCGGCCCACCCACCAGACATTCACCCTGGCAAACCGCCCCTTCCAGGTTGATACGATAAACCCCATTAACGGCCGTTAAAGAAGTTGTTTCCCCCAGAGCTGTTACCAGTTGGGCTGAGGTGGTCAAAGCAGGGACATCGAGGGTCACAGGAACGGCCGTGCGCGCCCACATCACCCGCACCATCCCTCCAGGTTTGGGAAAACTAACAATAAAATAATTTGCCATCTGCTGCTTTTGCACCGGATAAGAAAACCCACTCAGCAGGCGAATTGTATTTTGGTAAGCAAAATAAGCTGGACGCTGGCTAAAATCGGGGCGCAAAATGCCAAACGACTCCCCACCCGGCGGTAGTTGCACATCAATCAACTTATAAATGCCTATCCGTGCCGCCCCGGCCGAAAAACCCAACGCAAACGCCTGGGGGACGTACCACGCCTGTTGCGCCAGGTCTATCTGGAATTGTGGCCTGTCCACCGGCCACAACGGGTCCAAATTGGGGGCGGCGTTGGTTTCATTTACCCAAACTGCTTTATTCAAGCCAAATTCACTTTGCACCGCCCAGGCAGCCCCGACAATGCTTTGCACCGTCTCCACCCGGAAGTAAATGTGCAACGTGATAACATCAAAAAAGTAATTGTTGAGTGGGGCTTCTGGATCGGCCGTTACCACCTGCAAAAAACGGCGCAAATACCCCTGGTCATGCCAGTAGGTTAACCCACCCAGATGAATCACCGCGTTAGGGTCTACTGCTTTGATGGATTGGTAAGCCACTTTGACCAGTTGGTAATAATCTTCCACCGTACCGCTAAACTCGTGCCCATACACGCCCGGATCAATGTCTGGCTCATTCCAGATAATCCAATGATGTACCCCGCGCGGCCCGTAGTATTGAGCCACTTCGCGGGTATAGGTTGCCCACAGGTTGCCGGGGTCGTTGATGGGCAGGTAGAGGCCACGCGGCACCCCGGAGTAAGGCTCTCCGTCGGTTGCCCAGGGAGGAGTGTTTTTTAACAGCCCCACAATGGTGCGCCCCTGGGCGTTGGCTTCAGCCAACCACTCTTCCAAAACGTGTAAGGTGTTCCAATCTGTTGGGCCGGTGGGTTCGATTTCACTCCAATAAAAGAGGATACGTTCCCACCCCACACCAAGCGCGGCGGCTTCGTTGGGTGCCCAAAAGGATTCAATGGCCCCAAAACGGGTATCAACGGCCGTTTGGCTGGCAAGGTTCTGGGGAGGTATGCCAACCAACAGCCCGAAAAAAACTGCCAAACAGATCGTCTTCCACAATGTTTTCATCGAATTTCTCATATCCCACCCTTTCAAAACGGCTGAGATTATAATACCATCTCGGTCTTGACGGTAATTTTTTGATTGCATATGGCGTAACAGATGTTTTTACGTCATACGCTGGAGGTTCTTGTGAAACGTTTACACCTTTTACTCTTTGCCTGTGGGTTTGCCTGGTTGTGGTTGGGGGTGATGTTTACCTGGCTGCAACTGACCCCACAGGTTGCCCAGGCCGCTTTGCCTGCCGATCATCCAGCCATCGAAAACGGCCGATTCTCCCCCGCCTCCCTCCCCATTTCTGCCACTGCCCGCGACCTTTTCCTGCCTGGTAGCCAACCAGGGCAGATTGAGTCGGAGATTATGGAGCCAACAGGCTGCTCTTTTTGCCATGGGGAGGGGTATAGCAATGTTTCTGGGCAAGACCCGGAAACAGAAACCTGGCACGCCTGGCAAGGCAGCATGATGGCCCAGGCCGGACGCGACCCAGTCTTTTATGCTGCTCTGGATATTGCTAACGCTGATGTGCCAGGGGGCGGACAATACTGCCTGCGTTGTCACTTGCCACGCGGTTGGCTGGACGGCCGGGCTGACCCCGCCGATGGTTCTGCCATGACGGCCGAAGATTTAGAAGGGGTGCAGTGTGAAGTATGTCATCGGATGGTGGATCCCTTCTATAGTGCCGAAAACCCTGACCGTGATCTGGAAGTGTTGACGACCATTACCACCCCTGTAACGGCCGTTGGTAATAGCGGCATCATCCTCGACCCCCTCGACTACCGGCGCGGCCCACTGCTTATCAGCGAAACCCTGGGGTTCGACCCCCACCTGACCCTGAATTTCTCGGAAACATTACAATCCCCCTTCCACGAAGAAGCCGCTTTTTGTGGCAGTTGTCACAACATAGACAACCCCTTGCTCTCCTGGGACGAAACCAGTCAAAGTTACATCTTAAACCCAATAGATACCCCGGCCGGTTCAGACATCCTGTTCCCCATCGAGCGCACCTACAGCGAGTGGCAACTGAGCGACTACAACAGCCTAGAAGGTGTGTATGCCCCTGAGTTTGGTGGCAATCGAGAGCATGTTTCCATCTGTCAACATTGCCACATGCGGGCAGTGGATGGGGTAGGTGGTATCTGGTTTAACAACCCCAACCCCAACCGGCCCGATTTTCCGTTTCACGATATGACCGGGGCCAATACCTGGGTGCCCCAAATTATCCCGTTGCACCCCGTTTTTAGCAGCACCTTCACAGGGGCGTTAGGGCAAGCCCGCCTGGATGCCCTCAACGACGGGGTAGAACGTGCCCGTTACATGCTGCAAAATGCCGCCGATATGGTGCTGATTCGCAACGGCGACCAGTTACAGGTGGTGGTTATCAACCAGACAGGGCATAAATTACCGACGGGGTATGTGGAAGGGCGACGCATGTGGATACAGGTAGAAGGGTATGACATCAACGGCACACTGGTTTACACCTCTGGGGCTTACAATGCGGCCGATGGCACATTAATAGGGTATCACAGTGACCCAACGTTGAAGGTGTATGAAGGGTTGCACGGTTTAACGGCCGATTGGGCAGCCCAACTTGGTTTACCCCCCGGCGAATCTTTCCACTTTATCCTCAACAACGCCATTGTTTCGGATAACCGTATTCCCCCACGAGGTTACTCCTTTGCGGCGTTTAACGCTGCCGGAGCCGCTCCCTACTCAAACTGGCAACCAGACCCCAACCTGTATGCCGAAGGGCAGTATTGGGACATTACCAGTTACACCTTGCCAGCTAATGTGGTGACGGGTACGGTGCGATTGATTCATCAGGTGGCATCCAGGGAGTATATTGAGTTTTTGCGCGACAATAACCCCAATAGTGGGAATGACCGGGGGCAGATTTTGTATGATTTGTGGGAAACAACCGGACGCAGCCAGCCAGAAGTCATGGTGGAGCAGTTGTTTGGCCTGACCACGCCTGCTATTTATCTGCCGGTGTTGCAACGGCCGTAAAAAAATACACGGAGTGAAACTTGAAACCCTATTTCAGGTTTCACTCCCTCCCCGTTTGCGCTGTTGCCGAATTTCCAATGCCTGCTGCCGAATCTGGCGGAACTGCTCCGACTCGATGATTTGGGTCACTTCTTCGTGTCGTTTCTTTTCGTCAATCTCAATCCGCATAGCTCGCATCAAGGCTTCCATCTCCTTCTCCCGTTTTTGCACCCGTTCCACCATTTGCAGGAAGTTGTTGAGAAAACCACTGACTCTGGCTTTGTCTGCATCTGTTTCTGCCCCACCAATTTGTGCCGCTTGAATTTCGGCCATTACGGCCCCATAGTTACCATCTGCAATGTATTCGCTCCATTCGGTGGCTTTTTGGATGTAGGTGACGGTAAAACGAAGTTTGTTGGCTATGTCGCGCAAAATGTCGGCGGCGAAGGTGGGGTGGGTTTGCAGCAGTTCCATAAAATCATCTCGCTCCAGGCGCAGCAGTTCGGCCGGGGTTAGGGCCATGGCGCTGGCTGCCCGTGGGGCGCGATCTACCAGGGAAATTTCGCCAAAAGATTCCCCAGGGCCATACTGGTTTAGTACCACTTCATGCCCTTCGTTGTCTCTGGTGAAAATTTTTATCTGCCCTTTGCTGACGATGTAAAGGGCATCGCCGGAATCGCCTTGATGAAACAGGGTCGTGCCAGCCAGCAATGTCTGTGGCTCCAGTTTGCGAGCCAGTTCGGTAATCGCCTCATCGGTGAGATTGGCAAAAAGGGTTAGTTTGCGAATGGAGGCAAGTAAATCGTTCATGATATTCGGCCGTTATTCAAAATGTATCAATTCATTATACTGGCAAGCAGGTACTTTTTGCGAGAAAGTGTAACGACTTAACCTCTCTGAAACCATACGGTGTTTGACGACGAGAAATTAAGCCGTTGTATCACTCAGCAGTTACAGAAACTTCGTTGAGCAACCTGGCGGCCAAATAGGTGTCGAGAGTCAACCTGACTAAGACAGCACTTTTGGGTTTACCTCATCTGTTACAGAATAGTGATACAATACACAATAACCTTTTCAAAGAGGCATGATGCAAACAATAAACCAAGAAACCATTATACAACTCTCCCTGTTACCTGTTTTGTCTGCTCTTCAACACGCTCTACAAAAACAGTTACTAGCTGTTGTTGTATTTGGATCACGGGCGCGAGGAGATGCACAACCAGAAAGTGATTGGGATTTGTTTATTATTGCTCGTGGATTGCCATCAAACCTGTTCCAACGCCATATTTACCTGAAAAAGATATTACCTGATGAGTGGCGCGGGGTAGTCTCCATTCTTGCAAAAACCCCTGATGAGTTTGAATCACATTTATCTGATCTTTTCCTGGATATTGCGCTAGACGGTGTGATTTTATATGACACTGACCAGTACATAACGAAGCGAATAAAACACATTTACCATCTCATCCAAAAACAAGGGCTTTATCGGGAACAAGTAGGAAACAGCTTTGTCTGGCAGTGGCGGCAATTCCCTGGGTATAACTGGTCATTGCAGTGGGAAATGGCTCAATGAGTGAACATCCACAAGTTGATTACCGATGGAAAGTTTCTCAAGGGTTTCTAGCTGAGACCCGCCAAGACATAAGTTTGAAACGTT
>CAZPEJ010000195.1:1485-3083 GCA_964585465.1 uncultured Ardenticatenaceae bacterium | reverse complement strand
AAAGTTTCTCAAGGGTTTCTAGCTGAGACCCGCCAAGACATAAGTTTGAAACGTTGGCGTTCTGCAATGGATAATGCTCAACTAACCATAGAGAACGCTGCAAAAGCTATTCTTGCTTTATTAGGACCTGTTGGGCGAACCCACCAACCCGGCCCTTTGTTACGACAGGCATTGGCAGACGGCCGTTTGCGGGTTGTCAACTCCCAAAAGGTAAAACGTATCGCGGAATTGTCAGAGTTATTGGGTTTTGATGTTCACATCCAAACAGATTATGGGGATGAAATTGGTGGAAGAACACCCTGGGAGTTATTTGATGAAACGGATGCCCTGGAAGCGTTAAAGATGGCTGAAGAAGTTATCGAACTGGCACAAAGTGTCATTCAAGAGGTACAAGACTTATAACCATTGTGCCAAAAACAAAAACGGCCGTTTCTGTTCTATTTTATTAACCTATCAGTCGAGGAGTTCTACCAGTTGAATTAAGGAAGTGACACGTTTGATGTTGGGTGGTAACGGCCGTTCTGCTCCCTGCCCGCGCCTATCTACCCACACCCCCAGCCCAAACTGCCCTTGCTCCACCGCCCCAATCGCATCTACTTCCAAATTATCCCCTACAAACATGCAGGCAGTTGGCACCACCCGCAGCCGGGTGGTAGCCCGTTGGAAAATTGTTTTGGCCGGTTTATGCACCCCTTCTTCCTGGCTGATGGTGATGTTTTCAGGTGGTACCAAATCCCCCAATTTGTCGTTAATCACCTGGCGAATGGAGGTGGTGTGGTTGGAAATGATGCCTAACAAGACCCCCTTCTGTTTTAAGGCGTGTAGGGTGGGGAGGGTATCGCCGTATAAGGTAATGGGCAGTAGGGCGTAGGCATCATACAAGGTGTTTACCAACTCCTGGTTGCGGTCTGCGTGCCCCAGGCGCAGCAGGATTTGGCGATAAAAGTTGGTGATGTCTTGTTGGGTTTGTGGGGTGCCTGCATCAGCAACCTTACCTTCTTTGACATCTTCCAGGTAATTTTCCCAGGCAGCCCGGATGTTTTCCAGGTTATAGGGCAACCCTGCACGTTGAAAAATTGCGGCGAGACGTTCCTCGTAAGGAGTCCCTTCCAGTACATAGGCTAAGGTAAAATCCCAGTCAAAAAATACGGCCGTTATTGGTTGTTTTTGCATCCTATCCATCAATGTGTGCTGTTATGATAAGCTGAAATGATCTATGTCACAGGCATTCTAAAAAACTTCCAACAAACCCATCTATAAATTTTTCCCTCTTTTCACGCTACTGCGCCTAATTTCACGACTTCTTTTCAATAAGGATAGACACCAAAACCAGCAAAAAGTCATAGACCCAATCAGTAGGCGCGAAATCCTTTTCGCGTCCCAGCAGGCACAAAGAGAACGCGATTGGGAAATCGCGGCTACATAGGAGCCAACAATTCCTTGTAGGCGCGAAATCCTTTTCGCGTCTCAGCAACCAGCAGTCCCCACTCTGTAGGCGCGAAATCCTTTTCGCGTCCCAGCAGGCACAAAGAGAACGCGATTGGGAAATCGCGGCTACATAGGAGCCAACAATTCCTTGTAGGCGCGAAATCCTTTTC
>CAZPEJ010000195.1:0-1385 GCA_964585465.1 uncultured Ardenticatenaceae bacterium | reverse complement strand
ACATAGGAGCCAACAATTCCTTGTAGGCGCGAAATCCTTTTCGCGTCCCAACAGGTACAAGGGAACGCGATTAGGAAATCGCGGCTACATAGGAGCCAACAATTCCTTGTAGGCGCGAAATCCTTTTCGCGTCCCAACAGGCACAAGGGAACGCGATTAGGAAATCGCGGCTACATAGCAGGAACGCGATTGGGAAATCGCGGCTACAAGAAAACCCCTGACTCCCAAAAAGCCAATAGATATAACCCCCTTTTTGCATGTCGGAAAGGTGTTACTGTTGTTATAATTTATTGCCATGATGAGAATGATTGACCTGATAGAACGGAAACGGGATGGGGGAGAGCTAACCAGTGAAGAAATCACCTGGTTTGTACAACAGTTTACCGCCGGGCATATTCCCGATTACCAGGCATCTGCCTTTATGATGGCGGTGTTTATTCGCGGCATGAACCGGCGGGAGACGGTAGACCTGACAGTGGCTATGGCCCACTCTGGCGACCAACTCGACCTGCACGACATTGCCCCCTTTGTGGTGGACAAACACTCCTCCGGCGGGGTGGGGGACAAAGTAACCCTGGTGGTGCAGCCTGTTGTGGCGGCCTGTGGCGTGCCAGTGGGCAAAATGAGTGGGCGTGGATTGGGGTCTAGCGGTGGCACATTGGATAAGATGGAGTCGTTTCGTGGTTGGTCTGCGGCTATGACGCTGTCCCAGTTCAAAAAGCAGCTACGGGAAATTGGTCTGGTGTTGACAGGACAAACGGCCGATTTAGCCCCGGCCGATGGCAAATTGTACGCCTTGCGGGATGTCACCGGGACGGTAGCTAATGCCTCCCTCATTGCCGCTTCCATCATGTCCAAAAAACTGGCGGCTGGCGCAGATGGCATTTTGCTGGATGTCAAAATGGGTAGTGGGGCCTTTATGCCGACAGTGGAAAAGGCGCGCGAACTGGCCCAAATTATGGTAGACATTGGCAAAGATGCGGGGCGAAAGATGACGGCCGTTATTTCGGATATGAACCAACCATTGGGTCACGCCATTGGCAATGCCCTGGAAGCCAAAGAGGCCATTGCCACCTTGCAGGGGCATGGCCCCGAAGATTTGTGGCTGCATTGCCGCGAGATGTCTGCCCATCTGCTGCAAATGGCAGGGCGAACAACTAGCTGGAATGATGCGCTGGAAACGGTGGACGAAGTGCGGCAAAACGGCCGTGCTTTGACCAAATTCCGCCAGATGGTGCAGGCCCAGGGGGGCGACCCAGCCCAGGTAGATGACCCAGGTTTGTTACCCCAGGCTCGTTATGTGCAACCCATCACAGCCCCGGTCACAGGTTGGGTGGCGGCTATGAATAGCGCGGAAATTGGTTGGGCGTGTGTGCGGCTGGGTG
>CAZPEJ010000194.1:0-8583 GCA_964585465.1 uncultured Ardenticatenaceae bacterium | reverse complement strand
ACATGCCCTGTTGCCACATGGTTTCTAGCTCCATCTGGCTGTATTGGCTCAAGTGAGAAATAGCCCGGCGCACATCCAGTTCGGCCGTCAGGTTGCCTGGTAACGTGTCAGAAGAGAGCGTCTCGTGCAGCCAGAGCAGGTCAGGAAACAGGCGGCGTGTATCGGCTCGCCCATGTACTACCTGCACCGCCGCAGTTAACGTTCCCTGGCTGGTAAGGGTCAACGGACAGGTTTGCAAGCGCAAAACATCCTGCTCATGTTCATCACGCGTGGGGGCACGGCGCAGCAACACTTCACACAGCCGCCACACCATTTGCCAGGTGGTCAGGTCGTTCAAGGGAGCCGGAGCCTGGGACATGGGGGTGCCAGAGGAGATGTGTTGATTCAGGGCGGCCGTTACCTGGGCCACCCGCAACATGGGCACCCCCACTTCTGGCTGGCGCAACAACCCGGCATAGGGGCGCAACAGGGGATGAACCAGCGGGATTTGCAACTTTTCTAGCAGGGGAGTGACGGCCGTTTCTGTTTCGTGACTGGTCAAAAAAACATCTGCCGGTTTTACCCAGGTTTCCGATGTGGTAAACAACACAGGGTAATGGGGCAGCAACGGAGCCACTGCTTGCCAGAAATCGGCAAAAACGTCTGCCAGGCCACCCTCCCTGGCCTGCCGATAACACAGTTCCAACTGCTGGAGCAAGTGCCATAAACCGGCCGCCCCCAGCAAATGCGGCAGTTCGCCCAGGCGGGCCGCCAGCAACCCGGCCGCCCCTTTGATGGCCGCCTGGTTCCAGGCAGATTGATAGTCGCTGCCAAACAGGATATGTTTCCGGTCATTGCTGGGGAAAAAATCGCTGTTCAGATGAAATGGTAGTGGGGTATGGGTCTGGCTGGGCAGGGTGGCAAACAAACGGCCGTTTGCCAATGGGGTTTCGGGAATAGCCAGCCACACCTGGCTACGTCGTTTGGTTTCAATTTGCCAGGGGTAGCTCTGGCGCAGGGCATCGGCCGATGGGGCAAAATCCCCCGCCCACAGATGCCAGGTTGTTTCCTCGCTACCCTGACGCAGCCGCAACACCCCCTCACCTACCCTTATCCGCTCAATCCGTTGCACCAACTCCCCATTTTGTTTTACTTCCAACAGTTGTAACTGCTGCAAAAAAATGGCTGCCAGCGAGAGAGCCGCCGTTATTTCGGCCGTCACTTGTGGCAAATTCTCCACCTCTACCAACTCCAGGTGTAAAGCCCGGCGAACGGCCGAATCCCTGGCTGCCCAGGGCAGGCGAAACAGGGTGCCTGTTGTTTCACAATCTTGTTCCAAAATACGTTCTGCCGCCGGGGCCTCTGGGCGAATCACCCACCGTTTACCATTGGAAAAAATTTCTGGGGCATCTGTCACCTGAAACACCGCCAGAAACCCCAACCCAAACGCCCCACTGGTTTCTGCCTCGGCTCGTTTACCCCCACTCGCAATATGGCGCAACCGTTCAAAATCAATGGGGCGAAAACGGCCGTCATTTTCTACCAGCAAAACATCTTGGCGCACATCAAACGTCATACGGGTAGCCCCTGGTTGCCCCTGGTCATCCTTTGCGTCATCCGCGTTTTGCACCAGTTCATAAACCAGCGTGGTCATGCCATGCAAGTCGCGCAATTTGGCCTGCAAAAAACCCAGGTAATCTACCGTCTGAGAAAGAAAACGGGTTGTATCGCTCATCTGGTTTATTTTACCCCCTGCAAACGTTTCCCCGCAAAAAACGCGGGGTGTTGGGCAGTATTGGAATTAACTTTATGTCGCGCAGAGACGCGGAGACGCGGAGAGGGAAAACTCTCTGCGCCTCTGCGCCTCTGCGCGAGAAACCTTATTTCCGATAAATAATAATGATTACACGAAGTAAATTTCCTCCTATGAATCTCAGCCTGTCTCTGGCATAATCAGAATACTGGAGATTCATCGTTCAAACATACAATGTTTGGCTTCTGGCTTATCACGAGCGTAACTATCCAGTTACACCATACGCAATACACGACGGAGCATCTCTATGAGTCACGAATTTGGCAAGTTTCCCCATCGTCGGTTTAACCCCTTGACTGGGGAGTATGTGCTGGTATCACCCCATCGGATGAGCCGCCCCTGGCAGGGACAGGTGGAAAAAGTAGCGGCCGAAGAACGCCCAGCTTATGACCCACACTGTTACCTTTGCCCTGGCAACGGCCGGGCTGGCGGTGCCCAAAACCCACCCTACACCACCACCTACGTCTTTAACAATGATTTTGCGGCTCTGCTACCCGAAACACACCCGGCCGACACCAACCACCCATTATTACGCAGTGACAACGTATTAGGGGAATGCCGGGTGATGTGTTTTTCGCCCCGGCACGATTTGACCTTACCAGAGATGGAAACGGCCGATATTCGCCAGGTGATAAATGTGTGGGCGGCGCAAACGGCCGAACTGGGGCAACAATACCGTTGGGTACAGGTATTTGAAAACAAAGGAGCCATCATGGGCTGCTCCAACCCCCACCCACATGGGCAAATTTGGGCTATGAACGCCCTGCCCAACGAGCCACAAAAAGAAGACAACCAACAACAACAATACTGGCAACAACACGGCCGTTCGCTGCTGCTGGAATACGCCGCTTTGGAACTAACACACCAAGAACGGCTGGTGCTGGCGAACGAACATTGGTTGGTGGTTGTGCCCTATTGGGCGGTGTGGCCGTTTGAAACCTTGTTGTTACCCCGCCGCCCGGTGTCGCGCCTGCCCGACTTGCACGAAACAGAACGCAACACCCTGGCAGACATCCTCAAACGGCTGTTGAGCCGCTACGACAACCTGTTCGAGATCTCATTCCCCTACTCGATGGGCTGGCACGGCGCACCCTTTACCCCAGGTGGGGATTCGGCCGCCGCCCCCTACTGGCAACTGCACGCCCATTTCTACCCGCCCTTGCTCCGTTCCGCCACCGTGAAAAAATTTATGGTCGGGTTTGAGATGTTAGGAGAAGCACAACGGGATTTAACCGCCGAACAAGCGGCCGACCGTCTGCGCCAACTCCCTGACAAACATTACAAAAACTGAAACCAACCTATGAACCTGCAATCAAAAGTTATACAAACCTTCACCGAACAATTTCAGACCCCCCCCACCCTGCTGGCACGCGGGCCTGGGCGGGTGAACCTGATTGGCGAACACACCGATTACAACGATGGGTTTGTCATGCCTATGGCCATTAACCGGGCCGTATGGCTGGCATTGCGCCCCCGCCCCGACCGGCGCGTGGTGGTAACGTCGTTAGATATGGCTGAAACGGCCGAATTTGACCTGGATCACCTGCATCACACTCAAGCCACCTGGATTGAATACCTCAAAGGAGTCGCCTGGGCATTACAAACCAAAGGATATTCCCTGCAAGGTTGGGAAGGGGTTATGGTGGGGGATGTGCCCATTGGGGCCGGGCTATCTTCGTCGGCAGCGGTGGAAATGGCTGCGGCGCGGGCTTTTCTGGCTGTATCCCATCTGGATTGGCAACCCGCCCTCATTGCTCGTATCGGCCAGATAGCAGAAAACCAGTGGATGGGGGTCAACTCTGGCATTATGGATCAAATGATTTCTGCGGCCGGGCAACCAGACCATGCCCTGCTGATTGATTGCCGCAGCCTGGAAACAGAAGCCGTACCCCTGCCACCACAAACGGCCGTTGTGATCATGGACACCAGCACCCGACGCGGCCTGGTAGACTCTGCCTACAACGAACGGCGGCAACAGTGTGAAACGGCCGCCGCCTTTTTTGGTGTTCCTGCTCTGCGCGATGTCACCCTGACCACCTTCGAAGCCCACGCCACCCACCTGGAAGAGGTGGTGCGTCGCCGCGCCCGCCATGTCATCACCGAAAACGGCCGTGTTTTACAAGCTCGCACCGCTATGCAACAACAGAATGCCCCACTGTTAGGCCAACTAATGAACGCCAGTCACACCAGCCTGCGCGATGATTTTGCCGTCTCCAGCCCCGCCTTGAACACCATCGTAGAACTGGCACAACAACAGCCAGGCTGTTACGGGGCACGAATGACCGGGGCCGGGTTTGGCGGCTGTGCCGTCGCCCTGGTGGAGGCCACATCCCACACCCTAACCCAGTTTGTGCAAACAGTAGTAACCAGCTACGAAGCAGCCACCCACCTGATCCCCAATCTTTACATTTGTCAGGCCACCGCTGGGGCTTCTGTAACAATCCCATAAACGGGACAACCTTCACCCCAATCACATGACAAATGCCCCTCAAAATTTCGGCCGAACACTGCCACAATGTGTGCATTCTATTATGGAGAGGTAAAGATGAAACGGCCGATGGTGCATATTTTTTTAGCAGTGGTGATGATTGTTTCGATTTTATTTGGAACAGGCTGCCATACCCAAACAGACTCTGTTGCTCACGAAACCCATGAACTGGTTATGGCCCCAGAGTCGGCCATGCCCGATTCTGTGCGCCAGACACCCACCAGAACCCAAGAAGCCTACCGTTTTGCGGTCGCCAACCCGGATATCCTAAGAGTGATCCCCTGTTACTGTGGTTGTGTCCAAGGGGGACACCGTGATAGTTTAGATTGTTATGTTGCCGATTTTCGGCCGGATGGCACTGTTGAATATGATAATCACGCCGAGGCGTGTGGCATTTGTGTAGATATTACCCAAGATACCATGGAGTTATTGAAACAAGGGCGCAGTTTGAAAGAAATCCGATTTTACGTAGACACCACCTATGCCAAATACGGCCCCACGACTGAAACACCACCTGTGCAATAAGAAACACGGATTAAACAACCTACAAGAGATTGGCGATTGGTTCAATCTCCAATCTCTAATCCCTAATCTCCAATTTCCAATCTCAGTTCTGTAAGTTGTTTAATTTTCTCTCCTAAATAAAAAGAGCAGGTATCAGCCTGCTCTTTTCATGTATGTGTTACCCTCTATTTCACAATCAACTTTCCCACCATCCCAGCCTCTTTATGACCAGCAACCGTGCAATCAAACTCATATTCCCCAGGTTCGGTCGGCGTAAACTCCAAAGTTCCAGTCTCACCCGGTGCGGCCGCCACATGTAGTTCGAGAGCATCACTGGCATCGTGCCCATGTCCATGATCATCCCCAGTTGCTTCTGCTTCACCAGCTAACGGAATTTTCACAATGCTAAAATCATGCTCTAAAACATCATCGTTTTGAAAAATCAATTTCACCGGTTGACCAGCTTTTAACTCTATTGTGGCTGGGGAAAAACTAAACTCATTGGCGTTTAGAACAATCTCCATCGTGGCAGGAGTAGTTTCTTCTGCCCCAGAACAAGCGGCTAATAGGGCGATTAGTAACAACAAGGGGATAAATTTTCGATACATACATTGCTCCTTATCTCATTACAATTTCAAGCCTCGCAACCGCAAGGCATTTGTCACCACACTAATACTAGAAAAAGCCATGGCCCCGGCCGCCAGAATAGGGTGAAGCTGGCGCAAAAACTCCGGTGCCCAGGCAAAGGGGGCCAAAATACCGGCCGCAATGGGGATGAGTGCCACGTTGTAACCAAAAGCCCAACCCAAATTTTGCCGAATGTTTCGCATGGTAGCCTTAGAAAGGTGAATGGCTTGTGGCACACTGCGTAAATCGCCACGCATCAGGGTGACATCGGCCGCTTCCATGGCCACATCGGTACCTGTGCCAATAGCAATCCCTACATCCGCTTGTGCCAGGGCCGGGGCATCGTTGATACCATCCCCCACCATCGCAACCACATACCCTTCTTGTTGCAGTTTGGCAACATGCCCAGCTTTGTCGCCGGGCAGCACCTCGGCAAAAACCCGCTCAATGCCTACTTCGGCGGCAATGGTTTTGGCGGTGGCTGTGTTGTCGCCAGTCATCATCACCACTGTCAACCCCAAGTTGTGCAAGGCGGCAATGGCTTCGCGTGAGCCTTCTTTGAGGGTGTCCGCCACACCAATGAGAGCGGTTGCCTGCCCATCTACAGCCAGCCACATAGCCGTTTTGGCCTGGTTTTGTAGCTCTGTCGCTTTGGCAGCCAATCCATTCAAAGTCACATTTTCCCGTTCCATCAAACGCAAATTGCCCAGCAGTACATTTCGGCCGTTTACCTGCGCCACAATGCCATGCCCGGCAATGCTCTCAAATCGGTCTGGCTGGCTCAATGTCAGCCCTTTTTCCTCGGCTGCCCGCACAATCGCCTCGCCCAACGGATGCTCCGACCCCTTTTCGGCCGAAGCGGCCAGTTGCAACCAGTACTCAGTAGCGGAGTACTCAGTACCCAGTTCTTCCTTCTCCCACTGAGTACTGCTCACTGAATACTGATTACTGAGTACTGAATACTGCTCACTAATCAACACGTCCGTTACCGCTGGCTGCCCCCTGGTAATGGTGCCTGTTTTGTCCAGCACAACGGCCGTTAATTTTTGGGCTTGCTCCAAAGCGGCACTATTTTTGAACAAAATGCCCTGCTCGGCCCCCTTGCCCACTCCTACCATAATAGAAGTTGGGGTGGCTAACCCCATGGCACAGGGGCAGGCGATGACCAAAACGGCCGTTAATCGAATCAACGCTGGCACAAATCCCGCCCCACTCACTAGCCAAATCACAAAGGTGAGTGCAGCCAAACCGATGACAAATGGCACAAAATAGGCCGAAACCTGATCCACCACCCGCTGAATGGGGGCTTTGCTGCCTTGTGCTTGCTCCACCAGGCGAATAATTTGCGCCAATGCCGTCTCTTTGCCCACTTTGGTGGCCTCGAAGGTGAGCAACCCTTGTTTGTTGAGGGTGGCCCCAATGACAGCATCCCCGACTTTTTTGTCAACAGGCAGGCTTTCGCCCGTGATCATACTTTCGTCCACCGCCGAACGGCCGTTGATCACCACCCCATCCACTGGGATTTTTTCCCCCGGCCGCACCATCACCACATCCCCCTGCATCACCCCGCCAATGGGGATGTCTAGCTCGTGGCCGCCCCGCACCACCCGCGCTGTTTTGGCCTGTAACCCAATCAGTTTTTTGATGGCCTCGCTGGTGCGCCCTTTGGCCCGTGCTTCCAGCAGTTTGCCCAGCACAATGAGGGTAATGATAACGGCCGAAGTTTCAAAGTAGACATGTAACCCCAACGTTTCATTACCGGCCGTGAGAGCCAGCAGCACTGCCACACTGTAAAGATAGGCCACCGATGACCCCATGGCCACCAACACATCCATATTGGCACTGCCGTTCCGCAGCGATTTGTAACCGCCCACGTAATAATCCCAGCCCACATAAAACTGCACCGGGGTTGCCAATAACAAAAATAACCAGTTCACCCAGTTATCGTGCGCCCAATGCCCCAAAAAACCCAGGTCGCGGGACATGCTGAACAGAAATAGCGGCAAAGAAAAGATGACTCCGATGATAAAACGTGTCCATTGGTGGCGGATTTCGGCTTCTCTGGCGGCCGCTTCGGCATCTTCGGCGGATTCGGCCGTTAATCCGGCCCCTGTAGCTGTTTCCACCACGTCGTAACCAGCCTTCCGCACGGCCGCTACCAGGTCGGTGCGGGTGGTGGCCCCAACGGCATATTTGACGCTGGCTTTTTCGCTGGCATAGTTGACGCTGGCAGCCAGTACCCCTTCGGTTTTGTTCAGTTTGCGTTCAATGGTGTTGGCACAGTTGGTACAGGTCATGCCTAACAAGGGTAGTTCAATTTCGGCCGTTGGCACGTTGTAACCAGCTTTTTGGATGCGGGTGATAACATCGTTGGTGATGGTTTTAGAATCGGCCGTTTCTTCAAACGTCACCGTCACCTTCTCGCTGGCAAAGTTGACCACCGCGTCGCTCACCCCGGCCACTTTTTTGGCGTTGCGTTCAACGGCCGCCACACAGTTGGCACAGGTCATGCCCAAAACGGGCAATGTTAGTTGTTTGGGTTGGGACATACGTCCTCCAGAAAACGTGAAACGTGAAACGTGAGCCGTGATGTTATTCACGTTTCACGCTTCACGTTTCATTATGGCAAAATCGAGTTCCTCGGAAAACTCAGTTTGCCGTGTTAATTGATGCTAATTTGAATCAACCCTTCCGGCGGGTAGTTAATTTCTTGCAACAAGGTTTGAATTTTTTCCCACGAAGCTGGCTCTTGCCAGTTGACTGTCACTTGTTTGCTGGCCTGATCCGCTTTTACGCTGGTCACGCCAGTTAACTCGGCTACTTCGCTTTCAATGGTGTGGACACAATGCCCACAGCTAATGTTTGGAACAGTAAAGGTTTTTGTTGTCATACAATATCTCCTGTAGATAGGTTTCAGGTTGCAAGTTCCAGGTTTCAGGTTGGGCAACTTGAAACTACGATCTTTGCAGATTTTGAATAGAACGCGGATTTCGCGGGTTCGGCGGGTTTTCGCGGGTCAAAGGCCATCAATTTATGCCATGTAGGGACGTATAGCCATACACTCCTACATGGTTTATCGAAAAATCCGCGTTGATCCGTTTTATCCGTGTTTATCCCGTCCCATTTTCTTGTTCTGCAAACATCCTGATAAAACTTGAAACGATTTATAGTT
>CAZPEJ010000193.1:0-8595 GCA_964585465.1 uncultured Ardenticatenaceae bacterium | reverse complement strand
AAACGTGCTAAAACACGTTCAAAAAGCCACGTTTCAACCTGTTTTAACAGGTTTGAGCGTGTCATGCTGGGCTGGGGCACCAAGAGGTAGACAAGGTCTTCATTGGGTGCGATGGCAAGGTGTTGCGTGGCAGTTTTTTTTACCCCCTGCTGACCGATTATTTGAACCCATGTCATCTTTCTGCTGTAAAAAAGCATCCAGATAAGCCATTAACGTATCAGGGTTGTCATTATGCCACAAATCATCCAGATCGAGTGTGGTTGGTTGAGAAAACAGGTCGTCGAAAACGGCCGATGTTTCCTCCACAAACCAGATCAGATTATCCTGAATGAAGAGCGTAGATAAAGGTTTTGCATTCATAAGTGTACCTCTTGGGGTTGTCGGCGGTAAAATAGTTTCACAGCAACCCGCTACCAACAATTTACGCCAAAACAGCCAGGGTTGGGTGACGGCTGAACACTGTTTGGATAACGAACAACCCACGTTGTATCAGTAAACAGTAATCAGTAAACAGTAATCAGTAGGGAATTATCAGAGGAAACGAAACCTGATGAGAATTTACAAAAACTTGTGGTAGTGGCTTGTTGATTGCGGCAATGGGATAATGGTGGCGGGCGATAACCAAACTTGAAGGAGATGGAGATGAGTGTACGGCACACGCAAGTATCCTATGGGCAAATGACAACAGATAATTTGATTGTTGAGTTTGAGACGTTTAGGGGTGAATTAAGGTCTTACCTTCTGCGGATGACAGCCAGCATCCAGGATGCAGAGGATATTGTGCAGGAAACTTATCTCAAAGCCCACACCAAAATTGAGACTTTTCGCGGGGAATCCTCCTTAAAAACCTGGGTGTTTACGATTGCTTCTAATCTGGTTAAAGATTTGCTCAGAACCAGGAAGCAGTGGCCGGAAGCTGTGACGGATATTTGCAGAGAGGCTGCACTGAATGACCCGCAATTTTTTCAAGAAGCGATGTCTATCCGGCAAACCTCCCCTCAAGGCCATTTTGAAATTAAAGAACATATTGCTTTTTGTTTTACCTGTGTGGCTAAATCATTGCCGTTGGAACAACATCTGGTGTTGTTGCTTAAGGAGGTTTATGGTTTTAAGGTGAAGGAAATTGCCCAGATAATGGATCAATCGGAGGCGATGGTGAAGTATTATTTGCATGTGGGGCGCAGTCGGATGATTGAGATATTTAACGGCCGTTGTTCGCTCATCAACAAACAAGGAGTGTGTTATCAATGTACAGAGTTAAACGGCATTTTTAACCCGCAACAAAAGGTGCAGGAAGAGCTGGTAAAAATTCAAATGGTGCAGGATGCGGCCAATAAAGATAAAGAGGTGTTGTTTGATTTGCGTCTGAAGATTTTGCAGGAGCTTGATCCCTTTGAATCGGCGGCGGCCGAATTGCAATTGCATCATTTAGAACACAATCGGCAGGTGATGGAAACTTATTTAGAAGACAACCCGTGATTTTATACTTACAGAGGGCATAAACTGGCATTTTTGTTGTGAGATTGGAGATTAGGGATTAGGGATTGGTCAATCTCTAATCCCCTTCAGCAGAATGCCAATTGATGACCTTATGCAGTATACCTATCGTTTTTTCACGCCCGGCCGTCTAAATAAGAAAAAGGAGTTTCTAAATGAAGACAGAACCTTTAGCCTCCCGCGACGGGCGAGCGACTACAAACAAAACAACCTTTAGCCGGGAAACGGCCGTTTCCATCCATATCCAGGCAGACCCGGCCATCATCTGGAACCTGCTCACCAACGCCGCCGACTACCCCCGCTGGAACACCACCGTGATTTCCATCACCGGTAACATCCAAAAAGATGGGATTATCCAACTCAAATCTACCCTGGATGAAAAACGAACCTTTCGGCTGAAGGTGCAAGCATTTGAGCCGGAAAAACGGCTGGTTTGGGGAGATAACCAGGGTAGTCGGGTCTACACGCTGGAAAAGAGTCAGGCGGGTCGTGTCAAATTTACCATGACCGAAAAAATAGGCGGGCTGTTATTCCCCCTTTTCGCCCGTTTTATCCCGCCGTTTGATGCCTCTTTTGAACAATTTGCTGCCGATTTGAAAAAAGAGGCCGAGATGATTCAAAACTCAAAAAGCTAAATAAGTTTAAGGAACAACATACGGATAAACGCAGGTATATACTTACAGAGGGCATAAACTGACATTTTTGTTGTGGGATTGGAGATTAGGGATTAGAGATTGGTCAATCTCCTTCAGCAGATTGTCAATTTATGACCTTATGAAATATATTAAAAAGGAAAAACAATGGAAAAACGAGATAAAAATAACCCCTGGAAGCTAAAAACACCACCCCAAACGGCCGATTATGAAATGTACATTGATGTCAAAGAGGGTCGAGAAATTATTGTCTGCACTGTTGGTACGACGGTTTTGCACTATGATTACCGTTGCCTGGCTGACCTTCACGCCATGTTAAAGGCACATGGGGATTGGATGGAATTGGGCAGCAAGGACGAAAAACAGGAGACGGTACCGGGCACAGTAGAACATTGGGCGCGTTCGACCGATAACCCTGTTGGTGGCTGGTATGGCCTGAAAAAAGGGTTTCGCGGCCGTTTTGCCATGTACGTTCCCCCGCTAATGGAAACATTGGGGTTAGCAGAAGTGGAACACAACCCACGCAATAACCGAATGCGGGCTAAATAGTGACACGACGTTGGAGATTTGTACCACAACAAATCTCCAATCTCCAATCTCCCCTCTCTAAAACTGATCTCGCCGGAAATCTGCCCGATGTTTCCAGGCCAGGATGAGGACATTGCCCAACCAGATAGTTAACCACGAGGTAGGTACCTGCCAGGCCAGCAGGAAAAACAGCAACCCCAGCATTCCTACCATCACTGCTTTGCCTTCAACTTTTAACCATCGCAGGGCAATGGCAAAAAACAGCCCTAAAACGGTTGGCACGACCCATAACGTTAACCCTGTCCACACCCCAAAGGTGACGGCCAGGGCTTTGCCGCCCTTGAAACGCAAAAAAGGGGAGAAGGCATGACCGAGGATGGGGGCAATGGCAACGGCCGTTAATGCCCACCCCTCCCATTGCCAGGCAAAATAGGCGATCCCTACCGGAATAGCCCCCTTCAAACCGTCCAACAAAATCGCTACGGCTCCCCAGGTTTTGCCACCCGCCCGCACCACATTTGTGCCCCCAGGGTTGCCATCACCAAACTGGCGAATATCCTGTTGCAAAATCAATTTACCAACCCACACCGAGAAGGGCAGAGAGCCAGAGAGGAAGGAGAGGAGGATGTAGTAGTAGATGAAGGACATAGGCAGACAGTGAGCAGTGGGTAGTTGACAGTAAACAGTTGACTGTCAACTGTTCACTGTTCACTGTTTACTGTCCACTGACCACTTCCAAAAGCTGTTGCTGCATATTATCCCGCACCTGTTGGAAAACCGCCATTTTTTCGGCCAATGTGCCGGTGGTTTTGGCGGGGTCGGGGAAGGCGATGTGCAATTTTTGGCCTGTGCCAAGCCAGACCGGGCAATTTTCGGCGGCATCGTCGCAAACGGTGATGACTAAATCCAGGGGGGTGTGGCGGAAAAGATCGGCCGTTTTTGACCAATGAGTGGAAATATCTATGCCAATTTCTTGCATGGTTTTTATCGCCAGGGGGTGAACATAACCAGTAGGAATGGTGCCTGCGGAAACCGCTTCCCATGTTTCAGCCAAAAAGTGGTTTACCAACCCCTCTGCCATGTGACTGCGACAAGAGTTACCTGTACAAAGAAATAAAACACGTTTTTTGTTCATATAACAGTCCAACATGGAATGTGAACGCTGTCGTTAAACCCACGTCAGGTAAGACAGTTACGCTGTTTTTACCTGATCCAGTTCTGCATAAGACCCTGTGATCATGTAGACCACCCATTCGCAGATGTTGATGGCTCTATCGGCCGTTCTTTCCAGGTTATGGACAGCCCACTCCAGATAGCTGGCATGTTCCATGGCGGTTGGGTTATTTACCACATAGTTGAGAATGTCCCGGTAGTATTGATTGTACAGGGTGTCTACTTCGTGGTCTGCCTGGGGAATGGTGCGGGCCAGGGCTGCATCCCGGTAGGCAAACGCATTCATCGCGTTATGTAACATGGTGCAAGCCTTTTCGGCCATCTGAGGGAGGGTTTGCAGAACGGCCGTTGGCACCATCTGATCGTTAATCATCAAACTAATTTTAGAAATCCCCTTCACATAATCGTGAATCCGCTCCAACTCCCCCACAATTTCCAGTGTTGCCGCCAGCCGACGTAAATCCCCCGCCGCAGGCTGTTGTGTCGCAATCAACGTCAAACAATCCATCACAATGGTAATTCGCCGTTCATTCACCCAACGATCTGCCTCAATCAACTGCTGCGAACGCACAAAGTCACGCCGCCGCAACGCATCAGTCGCCCTGGTCAGGTTCTCTTCTACCTCACTTGCCAGCCGCAAAACCTCATCTTGTAAATGTTGTAACTCCCGTTCAAAGTTGTTACGAATCATAAAGTATCCTTTGGTAAAAAGAGATTGGAGATTATGGATCACTCAATCTCCAATCTCTAATCTCTCTTGTCTACCCAAACCGCCCGGTAATATACTGTTCAGTCAATTCATTACCTGGTTTGGTAAAAATTTCTGTCGTCAACCCCTCTTCCACCAGATAACCAGCCCGGTCGTTATCCATGTTAAAAAAGGCGGTGAAATCCGAGGCACGGGCGGCTTGTTGCATGTTGTGGGTCACAATCACAATGGTGTACTTTTCTTTTAACTCCTGGATTAGCTCCTCAATTCGCAGGGTAGAGATGGGGTCTAAAGCGGATGTGGGTTCATCCATCAAGATAATTTGGGGTTTGACGGCAATGGTGCGAGCAATACACAACCGTTGCTGTTGCCCACCGGAAAGCGAGTAACCACTCTGGTCGAGTTTGTCCTTTACTTCATCCCACAGAGCCGATTGACGCAACGCCCCCTCTACCAATTCATCCATACTGCCTTTGTACCCATTGATGCGGGCACCCCAGGCCACGTTTTCATAGATACTTTTAGGGAAGGGGTTGGGTTTTTGAAATACTATCCCAATCCGTCGCCGCACTTCTACCGGATCAACCCCCTGGGCATAGATATTTTGCCCTTGAAACAGGACGGTACCTTCTACCCGCGCCGAGGCGACCAGGTCGTTCATGCGGTTGAGGGCGCGTAACACGGTGCTTTTGCCACAACCGGAGGGGCCAATGAGTGAGGTAATTTGGTTGGCGTGAATTTGAATGGAGATGTCTTTGACGGCACGGAAGCTGCCATAATAAACGTGCAAACTTTGTAGTTCAATGGCGTAATGTCCGTTGCTGGAATATGAGTGGGTTGGGGAGGAGATGGCTGTTTTTATCATAGAGTTGGGTGGTTACGCTTTTGGGGTGTACCGATTGCGTAAGATAACGGCCGTTGCATTCAACGACAACAATAAAATCAACAACACAATAATGGCAGCGGCGGCGATGTTGCGGAATTCCGGTTGTGGGCGGGATGTCCATTGGTAAATTTGAATGGGCAAGGTAGTAAATTTGGCAAATGGGCCATCTGGGTCTACGGTGATAAAGGTAGAAGCCCCTACCACCACCAACGGGGCCGTTTCGCCGATGGCGCGGGACATTGCCAGGATCGTGCCGGTCAAAATGCCAGGAATAGCATTGGGCAGCACATGGTACCAGATGGTTTGCCATCGGGTGGCACCCAGGCCATAACTGGCCTGACGCAGCGACAGAGGCACAGCGCGGATCGCTTCCTGAGCGTTGATGATAATAACCGGCAAGATGAGCAACCCCAATGTCAACCCTGCGGAAAGAATGGTTCGGCCGTTTGCACTGCTTCCCTCGGCAATGACTCCAAAAGCCGCCCCACTGGTAAAGTTTTCCAGCACCCGCACAAAAATGGCTAACCCCAACATGCCATAAATAATAGAAGGCACCCCAGCTAGATTGTTGATATTTGTTTTGATCAACCGATTGAAGAAGGTATCACGCGCATACTCTTCCAAATAAATGGCCGCTCCCACCCCCACCGGAAACGCAAACACCACCGTGATCAAAATCACCCACAACGACCCCAAAATTGCTGTGCGTACCCCTGCCAGTGGCGCGGAGGGGTTCTGCGGGTTGGCCACAAACGCTGGGGTAATCCAGGAACGGAACTCCAACTCTGCATTGGGATACTTTTCTTGCATTTCCTGGTTAATCAGATTGCGGCGAAAAATGGAATCTACCATTGACCAGGTTTGTTTAATTTCTGGTTGCACCACCCGTTCCACCACCAACGCATACACATTTTGTTGGTCGCGGGCAGGTAGAGAACAGGCTGGGGCCGGTTCAGCACTGGCGCACAGTTCGTTAAAAACAGCCAGCTGTTCAAAAACGAGGCGGTCATCAAAAAAGAGTTGGTCTCGTTCCAGGCGGCGGCCTAATCCAGTGGAAATGTTAGCTGCTAGAATTTGCAGCAGGTCTTCTTTTGACAGGTTTACAAGTTCCTGGGCGTAGATGGTTTCGGCAAAAAAGTCGAGTGTGCCACTATCGGCTCCTGGCACAAACCGAAAAATGGGGTCGGTGGGCCAATTGCTGTTGACTTCGGCCCAGGTGGTGGCGGTGGTGAATAACGGCCGTAATTGTTCCAACGTCACACTTTCCAAAAAGTTATTTTGTGGATTCACCACCACCGCCAAAGCATCACTGCCGACCCGAAACTCAATCGGCGTGCGGCCAATGGCTTTGCAGGCATCCAACTCGGCCGGGGTTATGGCACGGCTGGCGTTGACTATATCGCTACTCCCTTCCACACAAAAGCGACGCATCCCGGCCGTCGTGCCGATGTTATCAATGGTTACCAGCCCGGTGTACCCATCGGCCTGGAACCGTTCCATCATACGCCGGGTGAGAGGGAAAACGGTTGAACTGCCCGCAATGACCACATGACCTTGCACCTGGCTGGCTTCTACGGCTGGCAAGTTATCCCCACCGGCCCCATTGGCAGCCAACCAGGCAGAAATACTTTCAGCCTGCTCGTTGGCACTGGGGGGAAAGTACCCCACTTCGGTTATTTCGCGGTTCAGGTTTTGCAGGTAATAGTTGACAAAGGCGGCTACTTCTGGTTTTTCTGCCATAATATCGGCCGTTGTGTAAATAAATAACGGCCGTGCCAGAGGGTACTCCCCATTTTCCACCGCCTCTGCCGAGGGTGCCACCCCTTCCACTGAAACGGCCCTGAGAGAGTCGTTATGTTCCTGGTAATAGGCATAACCAAAAAAGCCAATAGCGTTGGTTTCCTGGGCAATACTGGCCGCCAGCAGTTCGTCATCTTCGCTAGAAACCAGGTTGGTAGCAGCCAACAGACGGCTTTGCTCCAACCCCAGCACAAGACTGTCGGGGGTAATGGCATTTTGCACTGCCACCAGGCCAAAGGCTTGATTGGTGACGTTGTACAGCAGGGCAATTAAGGTCAAAATGCCCACAATGGTAGAAGCCTGGAACAACACCCGCCACAGGCTGCCGCGCCGATGACGGCCGTTTATCTGCATTTGTAACTCATTCCCTTCCGGGAAACTGTTTGGAGAAGTCATAATGGGTTGAAGGTTGAAGGTTTCAGGTCTTAACTTGCAACCTTAAATTTGCAACTTGAAACGCCTATTCATATACCTCACGGAAGCGGGCCACGATGCGCTGGCTAATCAGGTTTAACACGAAGGTCATTAGGAACAACATCAGCCCAATGGCAAAAATGCTGTTGTAATCAATGGAGTTATAACTTAAATCGCCGCCGCTGATACGAACAATGTGGCCGGTCATCGTTTCACCTGCCACAAAAGGATTGAGGATGTAACCAAATAAACTGTCCTTGCCCAGTTCAAAGTTGCGCGGCCCGGCCCCGGCCGCAATCGCCACCACCATCGTTTCGCCAATGGCCCGCGAAATGGCAACCACAAACGCCGCCGCAATACCTGACAAGGCAGCTGGTACAACGACCTTGATGGAAGTTTCCAGTTTAGTGGCCCCCAAACCATAAGCAGCTTCGCGTAATGAACGTGGTACGGCATGAAGCGCGTCCTCGCTCATGGAAGTAACCAGGGGAATAATCAAAATACCAATCACCAACCCGGCCGAAGCCGTATTAAAAATCTCAACGGTGTTAGCCCCAAAGATGGAGCGTAACAGGGGGGTCATAAAGGTAAGGGCAAAGTAGCCATACACCACAGTTGGCACCCCGGCCAATACTTCCAGGATGGGTTTTAAGGTATTGCGGGCACGTTCACTAGCGTATTCGCTGAGGTAAACGGCCGTTGCCAGCCCCAACGGCAACGCCACAATCATCGCCATCACACTGGTAATCAAAGTAGCCAGTACCAACGGCCAGATACCAAAATCCTGAATAGCGGGCTGCCATTTTGTCCAGCTGAGAAACTCTGTCAGGGTGACAGCTTCATCTTGGAAAAAGAGCAACGCTTCCTTTCCCAACTCATACACAATACCTAATGTCGTTAAAATGGAGATAGCTCCGCAAAGAAAGAGAGAACCT
>CAZPEJ010000192.1:0-8597 GCA_964585465.1 uncultured Ardenticatenaceae bacterium | reverse complement strand
GGTTGGTGTTGTTTTAACTGCTATCGTTAAAAATAAATTCAATGAGCCGGGAACCAGCCAGTCGAAGCTGTTGTCGCAACTCAATCACATTGGTTACGCGAAAATAATCCAGCCCAAACAGACGGGCGGCCGATTCAAACTGTAAATGGTGCGGCGTGTGGAATAGTTCGGTAAAAGGTGGTTCAAATTGGGCAATGGGCAGGTGGCGGAAAATGCCTCCCCCATTGTTGTTAATCACCAAAATGGTGGCAGTTACACCACATCGCTGTAAAGCCAACAACCCATTCAGGTCGTGGTAAAAAGCCAGATCACCCGTTACCAGCAGCAGAGGTTGGCAAACGGCCGCTACTCCCAACGCGGTCGAAACTGTACCATCTATGCCGCTGGCACCCCGGTTAGCAAACAGTCGCAGCCGTTTCTGGCTGGGTCGTGCCCATTGATCCAGATGGCGCACAGGTAAACTGCTGCTGACAAACAGACCCGCCCCATCTGGCAGCGACTCCACCACTTCCGCCAAAATCATACCCTCGGAGAATGTTTCCGCCCGCCGCTGGGTGATGGCTCCCCAGGTGGCAGATTCGGCCGTTTGCCACAAAGAAAGCCAGTTCGGGGTGGTGGGGGTGTTGATGACAAAATCCGCCAGTGGAGAAACCTTCTCCGATGTGGTTGAGGCCAACAAACCTTCTCGCACTTTTTGACACAAAACGGCCGAATCCAGCCACAACCACTCATTCGCCCGATGCGCCGCATCCTCCCACACCCCATCCTCCGAAACCACAATGTGCCACGCCTCTGCACGCTCCACCCAATCCAGCAACCCCTTGGTGGTTGGCATGGCCCCAAAACGCAGAATTAAATCGGGTGGCTCCTGCCAGGCAGCCAGATAATGGTTATAACCACCCAGAACCACCTCCGTCACCTGGGGGCCAAAACGCACCCCAGAAGTGGCATCGGCCAAAATGGGGTAATGGGCTGCCTGGGCCAGTTGCACCACCGCCTGGGGAAAGGCCCCACCCGCGCAGCGCGGCCCGCAAAGAATCACCCCACGCTGGTGGCGGCGAATGGTTTCTGTCAGGTGAACAATTTGCGCCTCGTCAGGCAGCAGTTTTCCCCGGCTCATGCGGGTGAAGGGGGCGGAGGTATGGGATCGCCCACCCAACGTGGCGGCTTTGGCGATAGCTGGTAATGATTCCGGGCTGGTTGGCTCCAGGGGTTTGCGGAAGGGGAAATTGAGGTGAACCGGGCCAGGAGGCAGGCCAACGGCCGTTTCCATTGCCCGGCAAGCGGTGGTTCGTAAATATCGTACCGTTAAATCGGCCGGTTTTTCCTCCGGCAACGCCACATCCACAAACCAGCGCACATGGCTACCATACAAGTTGACCTGGTTAATCGTCTGGTTGGCTCCACTATCGCGCAATTCTTGGGGTCTATCGGCCGTTAAAACCAGCAACGGCACATGGGACAACCACGCCTCAATCACCGCCGGGAAAAAGTTGGCCGTCGCCGTGCCAGAGGTACAAACCAAGGCCACAGGTTGGTGGCTGGCCATCGCCAGCCCCAGGGCAAAAAAGGCGGCCCCTCGTTCATCAATCAACGAATAAACCCGAATGCGGGCATCGGCGGCAAAAGCCAGCGTCAACGGGGTAGAGCGCGAGCCAGGCGCAATGACAACAGCCTGCAAACCATTCCGTGCCAGTTCATCTACAAACACGTTAGCCCAAAGGATACTGGGGGGCATGAGTCTCCGGGGAAAGTAGACAGTGAACAGTGAACAGTAAACAGTCTGCTCACTGTTCACTGTTCACTGCTCACTATTCACTGCTCACTGGAAATCGCTTCCATCATCGGGCGAAACTTCAGGCCGGTTTCTTGCCATTCACGTTGGGGGTCAGAGTCGGCCACAATGCCTGCACCGGCAAAAAGGGTGGTTTCATAGGCGTGGGAAACGGCCGAACGAATCGCAACCGCAAAGGCCCCATCCCCTTCTGCATCCAGCCAGCCCACCGGCCCGGCATACCACCCCCGCTCAAACGGCTCAATTTGTTCAATCAGACGCAAAGCCACCTGGCGAGGTGTACCCCCTAAAGCTGGGGTGGGGTGCAAGGCTTCTACCAGAGGCAAAATACCCATACGGGCAGTGAGCAGCCCACGAATCGGGGTTTGTAAATGTTGGATGTTGTTCAGCCGATACAGGTTAGGGGCATCTTGGATGTGTAAATGGGTGGTTAACGGCCGTAAATTTTCCCGCACCGCCTCCACCACCAGGGCATGTTCTTCACGCTCTTTGGGGCTGGCTAATAACTCCGCCCCCAGGGCCGCATCCTCGTCTGGGGTGTTGCCGCGTCGGATAGAACCCGCCAGAGCCACCGTAAACAGTTGCCGCCCTGTTACCTCGGCCAACAGTTCGGGAGTAGCCCCAAAAAAGGCGTGACCAGGGTTTGGCTCAATCAAAAAGCGGTAACAGTCCGGGTAACGGGTTTGTAAATGGGCCAGAACGGCCGTTAATTCCAGGGGGTGTTCGGCTGTCACCCGACGCGGCCGGGCCAACACCACTTTGCGTAACTCTCCCTGTTTGATACGGCTGGTTGCCAGCTTTACGCCAGACATCCAGGTGGTTTCGTCTACACTATCTTGAACGGCAAACGGAGAACGGCCGTTTGTGCCATTTTGGGTCGCCGGGGATTGATAAGACAAATCCATCACCGCCGACTCCAACCAGTTGGAGCGCACATCCCGGTTTTTTGTGAGTTCGTTGATAGTCAACCAGGTTTGCCCCTGATACTGGGTGAGCTGGTAGCGGGGCAAGACAAAATAAGCATCAGGAAAAGATGACCAGATGCCTTCTGCGGCCGAGTTGGCAGAAAAGGCAAACCCGCCAAATAATCGGGGGCGTACCAGGGCTGGTACGTAACCATCCCGCTGATGCACAGCCCCGGCAAATAGTTGGCTGGCCTGGTGACGAATGGTGGCAAAACGGGAACGGCCGTTAGCTGTCAACACCCCTGCTGCCCCATACCCGGCAAAACTCAATTCCGCCCGGCTGTTCTCCCAATAGATACGGGGTTGACCCGCCCCCAGGCGCAAAAACTGTAATAGTGACCCTTCTGTCCAGGGGATAGTGTGGCTCACCAATCCGGCAGGCGAATGGGCGTAGTGGGACGAGGGAAAAGATTCGGCCGTTCTCATGGATGGTAACATCTCGGTAAACATAGGTCAGGACTCCACACCAATACTTCGCAACAACAAAGCACGCAACCCAGGCAAAGCTCGTTCCGGCTCCGGCTGGCCCGTGTGTACCCAGCGAATAACCACTTCATTGATAGCTCCCGTCCAGGCGTAAGCGGCAACTTCGGTATCTAACGGCGGAATATCCCCCTCGGCCACTGCCCGATCCAGGTAAATTTTGATCAACCCGGCAAAACGGTGCAAAATCTCCATCCGTTTCTCCTCAAAAACAGCCCCCAACCCAACGGCCTGCACCAGAAAAATTTTTGCCAGACTGCGATATTGCCCAAACGTCTCCAAAACAGCCTGCAAAGCAGCCTCCACTTGTTTAATGCCGCCTGGCTCCTGGGCAATAGATTGTAACAATCGCTCCTCTAACAATTGGGCAAACTCATCCACCAGCGTCAGAAAAATGTGCTGTTTGCCCGGAAAATAAAAATACACCGCCCCTTTAGAACTTTGGGAAACAGCAGCAATATCCTCCATCTTGGTGTCGTGATACCCCTTGCCGGAAAAAACCTGAATAGCCGCTTCCAAAATGCGTTGGCGGGTGTTTTTTATTTCGGTGGAAATTTGTGGTTCAAACATCATTTCATTTCTTACATAAACCGACCCGTCAGTCTACTTGTGTAAATTATCACAAAAAAAGGCTCAGGTCAATCGTTTTGGCCTTTCAACGGGGGTGGTTTATACTAAAAGGCTATTGGTGAGAGGTCTCGCGCAAGGGCGCGGAGGCGCAGGGCGAGAATGCCCAAATGACACAACATGTTGTACACAATATGAATCACGAAACATCTATCCATTCATTAAAATCTCGGTTAACCGGAGGGGTGACCCCAGCAATGGCAACCCCTGTTCAGGCAGATGGGTATCGGGTGAATACGGCCGTTTTGCCTCAACTGGTCAATTTTCTCATTGAAGCCGGAGTGAAAGGGCTGTTTGTGGGCGGCACAACCGGGGAAGGTATCTTGCTGGATGACGCAGAACGGCGCAGCTTGCACGAAGTGACGGTAACGGCCGTTCAAGGGCGAGTGCCGGTGCTGCTCCATGTGGGCACCAACCGAATAGACAGCACCATTGCCCTCAGCCGCCACGCCGCCGAGATAGGGGCCGACGCAGTAGTCGCTGTTACCCCGTATTTTTACGGCGTGGATGACGACGGGTTGCTGGTTTATTATCACGCCATTGCCAACGCCGCCCCCAACACACCAGTGCTGGCGTATGACATCCCCCAAATGGCAGCCAACGCCATTCAACCTGCCTTTTTGCCCCGCCTGGCCCGCGAAGTTCCTACCCTGGCAGGCATCAAAACCAGTCGCCCCGATGCCCAGGTGGTGCGCCAGTTGATTGATGCTGCCCCGGAACACCTGGTGGTGTTGGCAGGCAACGAAGCGATTGCGGTGGGATTGCTGGCTTTGGGGGCACACGGTCTCATCAGTGGGGCCAGTACGGCCGTTCCTGAGCCGTTTGTGGCTCTGACCCAGGCATTTGCCCAGGGGGAAATAACCAGGGCACAGCAGCAGCAACGGTTAATCAACCAGGTGTTGGCCTTGTTGCCTGCTGGGGCGCGGATTGGGGCCATTAAACAGGTATTGAGTGAACGGGGTATTGCGGTGGGAACGGCTGTTCCGCCGCGCTCCATGCCCACCCAACCCATCTGGCCGCACATTCAGAAGTTGCTCTAAACAGTGAAAGGAGATGAGAGGTTGGAGATTTGCCAATCTCTCATCTCTCATCTCCCCTCTCCTCAATATGAAACTCCTCCTCTTTGATATTGACGGTACTTTGATTCACAGCAACGGGGCTGGGCGTGTGGCGTTGGTGGCTGCCCTGGAGGAAGTGGTTGGTACGGCCGGGGCCGCCGAAAGTTACCCCTTCAACGGCAAAACCGACCCACGCATTATCACCGATTTGCTCACCGCAGCCGGTTTCGACGAAACCCACATCCAAACTCAGTTACCCGCCATTTATGAACGTATGGCGGAACAGGGTAAAATACACTTCTGGCAGAAACAGATGTCAGCTTGCCCAGGGGTTATGCCGATGTTGGAGGTTTTGCGACAACAAAAAGAGGTGGTTTTGGGGCTGTTGACAGGTAATATCGCTGCCACTGCCCCGCTCAAACTGGCAGCCAGTGGGCTTGATCCGACCTGGTTTGTGGTGGGGGCGTATGGCTCTGACCATATAGACCGAAACTGTTTACCCGCCATTGCTATGCAACGGGCCACTGCTTTGACCGGCCGGGTGTTTACCGGACGTGATACGGTGATTATTGGGGATACACCGGCCGATATTTTGTGTGCGCGGGCGGGCCAGACAACGGCCGTTGCGGTGGCTACCGGCCGTCATTCAGCCGAAACTTTGCGGCAATATGAGCCGGATTATTTGTTTACTGATTTGAGTGACACAACGGCCGTTTTGCATACCTTGATCTACCTTCCCTGACAAAGAGGAAGATGATTCAAACAGACGAGGAATCAATGAAACAGGAAATTCCACCAAACCAGGTTATAGAAAACATCCCATTCCATACCAATCGGCCAACTGAAGTAACCTTTCGCCAGCTACACAACTGGGTTATCTGGCAGCTCCCCCGCCACAAACTAAATGGGTTAATGGGAGCCGTGCATCCCCCCCTTGCCGGTTATGGTTGGCTACCCGCCGTGATCCTGCTCAAAGAAAAACGTGTCCAGGTATATGCTCACCTGAACACACCATTTGCCTCGCCAGAAGAAGCCATTGAGTTTGTGGGAAATATGCCAGAAACAGGACAAACAAAGTAATCTATTCACCACAAAGGCACAAAGTTTTCCCCTGTTTGTGCTTCATGCTTTCGTGTTTCCATCCTGGTACAGGTTTTCATAACCCCTCATCAGGTGAAGATAATTCCCTCTGCTAATTCTCTACTGCTTACTGGGTACTGCTTACTGAATACTGCTTACTGGGTACTACACGTACTGCTCCCTCCAGTTGCGGACAAGCATAAATTTGTCAAAAAAAAGATTAGTGCGGTATAACCTACCAGTCGTTTCATTGCTGCCCCATTTTATTTCGTAGCTGCCCATCAAGGAGAAACCCATGTTTCAGCCAACAATGCGTCTAAAATACGTTTTTACCTTGTTTCTCCTGGTGTTAACTGCTTGTTCATCACAAACCACCAACCAAAATGAAACAGCAAACACCATCCCACCCCTTAGTGAAGTTCCTAAGGTCCAAACCGAAACCCCCGATTTAACACAAATGGGGGAAACATCAGTACCTATAGATACAACTGATAGTCAAACACCGATATTGGTAATGCCAGAGAACACAGCAACTCCACTACCCACACCAACGAATATAACCCCTCCTAAACTTATCTCCTATGAAGAACGTGCTGTTGAGGTGATAACGCGGACGTTTACCGTAGAAAACGCTCACGGAACCCAATATACTCTTTCCGAACCAACCCGCCTGGTTGGTTTGCTGCCGAACGATGAACTTATCTTAGGAGGCAATGGGGATTTATGGTTTGCTCTGAGCCTCAACAATTTTGTATTACGCCCCCTCTTTGAAAATATGAGACCACCAGTTTACAGTGGAGGTTCCCCTGAACGAATTATCTTTGCCACAGAAGACCTATCCCATCACTATCCAATTTGGTCGGTTAACATAGATGGGAGTGACCCAGTTTTGTTAGGAATCACTACAGGGTATTTTCCCCGCTTTTCTGTTAGCTCTGATGGCAAAACAGTCATGATAGAACAAGGCCATTTAGTGATGAAATGGTTAGAAAATGGCTCTGTACAAAGCCAGCCTCTAACTGCATTAGAAGTGGGATTAGGAATAAACTGGCAAAGCTATGATCTGGCAAAAGGGACTAACTTTGACACAACTCCATGGATTGATTTTAAAATCTCACCTGATGGCAAGTGGATAGCCATTTTCGATGGAGGAAATGAAAAATTCTGGTTAGCAACACTTGATCAAGTAACTGTCCATCAAATACCACTTGATCCATTTGTGTTAAATTATTCACCAAGTGATGGAGAAGGCCCATATGTTCGGTTTGGTGATTGGTCTCCAGATAGCCATAAAGTTGCTTATCAGGAAGGTATTTGGAGTAATAATCCCGATATAAACAGTCGGCAGATTAAGATAGTTGATATTGATGGTGGGGAACCCATCAATATTACCTCCTTCCAAACAACAATAGCTGGGTATTTAGTCTGGTCCCCAGATGGACAATATGTTGCCTTTTCGTCTATGCCTTACTCCTCTTTAGCTGAGCAATGGCGGGGCGCAGATCTCTTCATTGCCAATTCAGGTGGTATGGATATACAAAAAGTGTCCGATTACCATTATGCCAGTCCATATAGTTTATTTTGGTTATCAAAAAGCCAAACTTTGGTTCACACCTGTTGGCGCGGTGATACCAATTATTTTGACGTTTGCACATTTACTCTTAGTGAGTGAAAGTACCAATTTACTAAAGAACCGTTTTTTCTTTAGTGCCCTCTGCGCCTTTTCGGTGAATTGTTACCATTTTGAAGAGAACGTGACCCTCACAAACAAAATCAATCAAATTGGCACAATGGAACGCCTGTGCTATCATTCCCGCCCTTGTGAGGAAAGTTTATGAGTCGAGTTATTCACATTGAAAATCCTACCCAAATTCGTACCCAACACCGCCGCCTCATTGCCGAGTTGCTGCGCCGTTTAATCCAAAAACCCCAGGTAGACGGAGAAGCCAAAGATATGGCGGCTAAAATTGTTTACTCATTACGCGAAATTATTGAAAGCGTAGACCAGTCTGCCAAAGCGTGGGAAAAACGGGGTTACTGGATGAAAGCCGAACGTTTTTTGCGCGAATGGACGTGGACGGCCGAATCTGCGGCAAATATCGAAGATGTACTGCGCCACGAAGCGTGGGATTTGCTGCCCGGACTGTTGGCTGATTTGTTTCCCCGTTTTGCTGATATTCAACTGAAGTCGCTTAAACAGCCCGCCGATTTATGGCAAGGGGCTTACAAAAAGCTGTTGGCAGAACCCCCCAGCCCGTTCCCCTGGTGATTGGCTCAGGCAGGCGATGTTTCGACGGCTCATAATTGGCAGAAGGTTGTCTCAAAAACATCGCATATCTGTGATGAGGGGCAGGTATTCCTGGTTTCGGCCGTTTTTTTGGCTCTTTTGGCTGTTGTGGCTGGGGATGGGCTGCACCCAAACGGCCGTTTTGCCCACCCCGGCCGTTGTTGTTCAGCTGCCCACCCACACAATTGCCCCTTCCCCCACCCCCTTACCAGCCACACCCCTATCACCCACCGTTACACCCCCACCCCCCACCCCGCCTGCAACGGCCGTTCCTTCCCCTACCCCCTCTCCTTCTCCCACCC
>CAZPEJ010000191.1:0-8610 GCA_964585465.1 uncultured Ardenticatenaceae bacterium | reverse complement strand
AGTATTGGCAAAGTATTGACCTGACCGAAACAGAAGCCCAAGCCATGCAGGAGTTGGCCAAAGAGGTATTGGCAATGGTAGAGGTTGTATGATCCCCTTAAAACTTGAACTCACCAACTTTCTTTCCTACCGCGAAACGGCCGTTCTTGATTTTTCCACCATCCATCTGGCTTGCATCTCTGGGGCCAATGGGGCTGGCAAATCTACCATTCTGGACGGCATTACCTGGGCCTTGTTTGGGCAAGCCCGCAGCAAAAATGATGATGATCTGGTCAATCGGTTAGCAGCTCTGGAAGGGAAAACGGCCGAAGTGCGGTTCACGTTTGCCCTGGAAAAAAGCACCTATCGGGTCATCCGCCGCAAATCCCCTAAAAAGAGCATGGGGCTAGAGTTCCAGGTGGCGGTGGAAGAAACCCGGTGGAAACCCCTGAGCGAAGGCAAAACACGAGAAACCCAAACCGCCATCGAAACCCTGCTGCGGATGAGTTATGACACCTTTATCAACGCCAGTTTTCTGCTGCAAGGCAAAGCGGACGAATTTACCACCAAAACCCCCAATCGGCGTAAGGAGATTTTGGCCGATTTGTTGGGGGTTAACCAGTGGGATGTGTACAAAGAGGCGGCTACGACTCGGCGCAAGGAGGAGGAAGGGCGGTTGGGGTTGTTAGATGCCCAGATGGCGGAACTGGAGCGCGAAATTGCCGAGGAGCCAGAACGGGCGGCTGCCCTGCAAACGGCAGAAGCGGCCAAAACCAATATCGCCGAACGGTTGGGGGATAAAGAAAAGTTGTTGGAGCAGTTGCGGCGGACGGAAACGGCCGTTCAGCAGCAAAAACAGATTGTGCAAACGGTTAAAAAGAACCTGGCTCGCAGCCAGCACGACCTGGCAACTATGCAACAATCCGCCCAACAACGGCAAAAAGAGCGTGACAGTTTCCAGGCTATTTTAGACCAGGCAGCAAAAATCCAGACTGATTTTGCCGCCTGGCAAACGGCTGAAACCCATTTGCAGGCGTGGCAAAACAAAGCAGACCAGTATCACCAATTCCTGCAAGCTAAACGGCCGTTTGAACTCACCGTAACCCAGGAGAAAACCCGGCTGGAGCAGCGACAACAGGAATTGGAAGCCCAAGGGCAAAAGGCACAAACAGCCGCCCAGGAACAAATAACCGTCCAACAACAGTGGCAAGCCGGGCAAACGGCCGTTTCTGCCCTGGCAACCCAACTGGCGGAACTGACAACCCAGGAAGAGGCACTCCTCGCCGCCCGGGCAACCTTGCAAAAACTGGAAGGGGAACGCGGCTTGTGGCAAAAGGAGCATGACCAGTTGCAGACGCGCGCTCGCCAGATGAAGACGATGGAGGAGGAAAAAACGGCCGTTACCAAAAACCTACACGAAGCCAGCAAACTCCATACCCAATTTACAGCTGAACTGGCCGCCCTGAGCGAAAAAAACCAGCGATACGGCGTGGCTCTGGCAGACCTGAATGGGTTACAAACTGAACAGCCCCGGCTGCGGGAGCAGATGGACAAAATCAAAGAACGACAAGACCGGCTCAAAGCAGAGACGGGCAGCGAGTGCCCCCTTTGTGGGCAACCCCTGAGCCACTCCCATCGGCAGGCAGTGTTGAGTGATTTGCTGGCAGAAGGCACTCAGTTGGGGGATCGTTTCCGTGCTAACAAAAGACAGGTGGAAACCCTCTCGGCAGAGGTGGCGCAACTGGACACCACCCTCAAACAGGCCCCCAAACTGGAACGGGATCAACAAACCCAAACCCAACGGCTGGCAAAAGCAGAGGAACGGCTGGCAGCCATCGTAGCGGCGGCTGAGGAGTGGGAAACGGGTGGACATCGGCGGCTGGTTGAATTGGCGCAGTGGTTGGGGGATGAATCGGCCGTTTTGCAGGCGCGGCAAGCGGTGAAAACGGCCGAAATCGCTGTGCAACAAAAACCCCGGCTGGAGAAGGAAAAACAGACCCAGGAGCGACAAAATGCGGCTGCTGAAGCCCGGCTGGGTGAAATTGCCCGGCTACTGGCAGATTGGGAGCAGGTGGGGCAGGTGGACTGGGATCAAGTGAAACAAAAACTGACATCAAAAGCGTATGCCCAGGAAGCCCAGGCCGCCTTAGCCACATTGGATGAACAAATTGCAGTGGTGGGGTATGAATCCTCAGCCCATGAAACGGCGCGGGCAGCCCGCAATGCCCTGGCCCAGGCCCCCACGCGGCAACAAAAGTTGAACGAAGCCGAAGCAGCGGTGAAACCACTGGAAGCAGCCCTGGCGGATTTGCAACAACAAATGACGGCCCAGACCCAGACAGTGGCAGACTTAACCGCCGAACAGGAAACGGCCGTTGCCCATCTGGAAACCCTTACCGCCGGAACTGGTGAGCTACGAACGGTAGAAAACGAGGTGTTTCGCCTGCGCGAAGAAAAAACCCAGGTGGAACAACGGGTAGGGGCGGCACGGCAAAAATTAGAAGTGATAGAGGATTTGCGGGGGCGGCAACAACAGTTGGGGCGGGAGCGGGCCGGGCTGACTCAACGTATCCAACGCCTGAAGTTGCTGGAAAAGGCGTGTGGGCGCGAAGGAGTGCAGGCGTTACTGATTGAACAGGCGTTACCGGAAATTGAAGAGCGGGCCAATGAACTGCTCGACCGTTTAACCGGCGGGGATATGCGGGTTTCGTTTGAAACACAAAAGCAGTTAAAAAGCCGAGATGCACTGGCAGAGACGTTGGATATTCACATTGTGGACAATGCTGGAGAACGGCCGTATGACAATTACAGCGGCGGCGAGCAGTTTCGAGTTAATTTTGCCATTCGCCTGGCCCTCTCCCAACTGCTGGCAAAACGGGCCGGGGCGCGGCTGCAAACGTTGGTAATTGATGAGGGATTTGGCAGTCAAGACCCCACTGGTCGGCAGCGATTGGTGGAGGCGATTAACACCATTCAGGATGATTTTGTTCGCATTTTGGTGATAACCCACATTGACGAACTGCGCGACGCTTTCCCGGCTCGTATTGAAGTAGAAAAACGGCCGTCTGGCTCCGCCATCACCCTGCAATAAACCTCGCCCCACCCGGCATAGCTGGTATAATGCCAGCCAAACCTGAAATTCAAAACTCGAAACTCGAAACTCGAAACTAAAGGATTATTATGAATGGATTAAGCGAAACGGTGGAGACGGAAACGGCCGAATCTCCACCTACCTTACCAGAACTTGAAGAGGGGGCCGCCGAGGCTGGGCTGCCGCTACCCCCACCCGTCAACAGCGAAACTGAACCTCCCACCCCCCTGCCAGCCACCACACCCCAACGCGCTTTAATGCTCTGGGTGGCAGCCACCGTCATTTTGTTCGACCAACTGACCAAATACCTGGTTGAACATCTGCTGCCCCTGGGACAGACCTGGGAACCTATCCCCGGTTGGGGGGATTGGGTGCGAATTATCCACACCAGCAACACCGGGGCCGCTTTTGGCCTTTTTCAGGGAGCCAGCCCCATTTTTGCAGTCGTAGCCATTTTTGTCTCCCTGGCTTTGCTCTACTACAACTTCACCCTGCCGTCGGGGTATCGGCTGGTACGGCTGGTGTTGGGGTTCCAACTGGGGGGGGCACTGGGCAACTTGATTGACCGCTTCCGCATCGGCCATGTGACTGATTTTATTGATGTTGGCCCCTGGTATATTTTTAATGTCGCCGATGCGGCCATCGTTTTTGGTGCGCTGGCCCTGGCCTGGATTATGTGGCGCGAACAAACCCACCCACATGACAGCGAAACCAATCACACATCCATCAACCAACAACAGTGGGAACCCAACTGAACAAAACAACTTTTTCGGCAGAAGCAGATTGGCTGGAGGAAGAGGAGCTGAGTGATTCCAGCAATACGCGCATTTCGGTTACATTAGACCTGCCGGGTGCGCGCATTGACCGCGCCCTGAGCCTGTTGGTGCCGGATTTGTCCCGAACGCAATGGCAAGAGTTGATTAAAGAAGGGCTGGTGACATTAAACGGCCGTTCTCTCAAAGCCAGTTACATCGTTGCAGGCCATGAAGTTGTCGAAGCCATCCTGCCGTACCCGGTCGAAACCGACCTGCTGCCAGAAAATATCCCCCTGGATATTCGGTACGAGGATGATGACCTGCTGCTCATCAACAAACCCGCCGGACTGGTGGTACACCCCGGCGCAGGCCATTTTCAAGGAACATTGGTCAACGCCCTGCTGGCTTATTGTCCCGGTGTGATGAACGTGGGCGGGGAACGTCGCCCTGGTATTGTTCACCGCCTGGACAAAGACACCTCTGGCCTCATCCTGGTGGCAAAAAATGACCATGCGTTGCGTTATGTGCAGGAGCAATTTAAGCGGCGCACGATTCACAAAATCTATCTGGCACTGGTGGAGGGAGTCATCAAACCTGCGGCCGGGTTGATTGACGCGCCGATTGGCCGGGACACACAACAACGGCGTAAAATGAGGGTGTATCCGGTTAATTCGCCACTGGCCCGCCCGGCACAAACCCAATTTGAGAGCAAAACGGTGTATGAACACCACACCCTGCTCACCTGTCGCCTGCTCACCGGGCGCACCCACCAGATACGGGTTCATCTGGCTTACCTGGGGTACCCGATTGTTGGGGATGCCATTTACGGCCGTCGCAAACAAACCCTGCTCCCCTCGCGCCACTTCCTCCACGCCGCAGAATTAAGTTTCAAACGGCCGTTTGACAGCCAGGAACTCACCTTCAAAGCAGAACTCCCCCCAGACCTGCAAACCCTTCTTGACGGTTTGAAGTAGCTATCGGCTATTAGCTATCAGCTTTCAGCTTTCAGCTTCTCTGCTGACGGCTGATAGCTGACGGCTGACGGCTGACAGCTTCCCCGCTGACGGCTGATAGCTGACGGCTGACAGCTTCCCTTTAAGACAACTTTGCCAGTAAACCAGTTAACATACGTTTAATTTCGGTTACTTGAATGGCAAGTTGTTGAAAGTTATTGTCTTCTAAAAAACCCAGGTCGTGTGAAAGCAATAGAAAATACTCTAATTCACTGGCTGAACCAGAGGCAATGTGTAAAAAACGGGCAAATTCATTCTGCGTATACCGGCCACAGCCCTCGGCAATGTTAGCACCAATCGAAACGGCCGCTCGTCGCATCTGGTTAGTCAGCCCGTATAGTTCCGATTGCGGAAAGTGATTTGTCACCTTGTAAATTTCCAGGGCAAACAAGTGACTCCTCTCCCAAACCTGTAACTGCCGAAAATCGCGCACTGATCCCTCCTGATGGCTATCGGCTATTAGCTTTCAGCTATCAGCTTTCAGCTTCCCCTGCTGACGGCTGATAGCTGACGGCTGACAGCTTCCCTGCTGACGGCTGACAGCTTTCCTACTACTGCTCCGGCAAAGGTAAGGCCATGTAGAACGTGCTGCCCTTGCCCACCTGGCTCTGCACCCAGGCACGCCCGCCGTGCCGTTCGGCAATGCTTTTGACAATTGCCAGCCCCAATCCAGACCCCTTAATTTTTTCCATCCCTCGCTCACGGGGGCGATAAAACTTCTCAAACAGGCGTGGTAAATGTTGTGGCGCAATGCCAGGGCCATTATCCTGCACACTGATAACTATTTCCCCGTTTTGTTGCTCCGCACGCAGGCGCATGGCACCACTGTTGACAGCATATTTGATGCCGTTGGTGATGTAGTTGGTGATCGCTTGCCGAATTAACGCCTCGTCCCCTCGAACGATAGGTAACTCCCCAGGCACATCTACTTGCAGCTTAATCCCACTTAGATGGGCGTGTTGCCAGTAACTGGTGGCAATGTCCGCCAGTAATGGTTTCACTTCTATCGGATCGTTCCGCAAATCTACACTGGCCTCAATACGCCCCAAATCTAACAAGTCGTTGACCAGTTGTGCCATCTGGTCAATGCCTGCCAGGATTTTATCGGTGTAATCACGCTGTTTTTCGTTCAGTTCCCCGGCCATTGGCAGCATGGTGGCATATCCACGCATAAACGTAAGTGGGCTTCGCAGGTCGTGGGAAACGGTGGAAACAAACTCCGATTTCATGGTATCGAGTTCTTTCAGGTGGGTGACATCATGTAATACGGCCACCCGCCCCCATACCTGCCGGTCGTTGCTGCTGATGGAGGAGATGTTGGTGTAGTAGGTGCGCCCCTCGATGGCGGGAATTTCCAGGTTACGTACCAAATCGTCGCGGCCGGTGAGGGCTTGCACCAGGGAGGCCACTTTGATGACATCGGCCACATGTCGGCCGATGACTTCGGCGGCGTTGAGGTGAAAGATGCGTTCCATGGCCCGGTTGACCAGCAAGATGCGTTCGGTTTGATCGGTGACGATGACTGCGTCGGTGGTGCTGGCAAGAACGGCCGCTAATCGGCGACGGCCCCCTTCGGCGGTGGCAAACAGGCGGGTATTTTCTACCAAAACGGCCGCCTGGCCCGCCAATGTTTGCAGCAAGTTCCGTTCAATCAGGTCAAAGGTGTGGTTTTGCCGATACCCCAACCACAACACACCTTGAAAGCGGTCATGGGCGTGTAGGCTAAAGGCGATGAGGGCGGCAACGGGAATATCGGCCGTTTCTGGCAGATCGAGAGCGTGGCGAATTTGTTCCGGCGAGGAAAGCATCAACTCTTTCATCTCGCGCAATTTGCCCATTAACGGCCGATCCAGCACAGCCATCGCCTCGGAAACAGGGCCTTCGCCAAACGGTTGCAAATAACCACTGGTGGGGCTAAGTACCACCGCCCTGGCCCCGGCCGCATTGGTGCCACGCATTGCCCCGCGCAAGATAATTGGCATCCCCTGGGTCATATCAATGCTGTTGGAAATGTCGTGGCTCACCCCCAGCAAGAGTGATAACTCATTGAGGCGTTGTTTCATGGAGCGTTGCATCTGGGCAAATGCCTTGTTCAGTTGCCCCACTTCGTCTTCACGCTGAATGGTGCCGTTTGGTGCCCAGTTTCCGCCCGCCGCCAATGTTTTAGAAGCATCCACCAGTTCTTCCAGAGGCTGGGTAATATCGCGCCCCAAAACGGTCAGATTGCCATAAAAAACAAGGGAGACAACCGCAATCACCAGGGCTAACGGCCAGCCGATATTCCAGGCCAGTTCCAACACAACGGCGTAAGGCACGGTTGCTACCAATGTCCAGGGGTGGTTGGTGCCTGTGGCAGAGAGGTAATAGATTAGTTCACGGGTTTGGGTATTGGGATGATAACCCAGGTAAGCGGAGCCGGGATCGTCTGGGGTGGTGGGGATGGTGTAGGGGTTTTCGGGAGGAATCCACTGGCGCAGGAAACGGCCGTTTCCTGAATCGGTGATAATTTCATTTGTTTCATCTACCAAAAACCCGTCACCCTCACCCACTGTTCCCTGCACCCCGACAATCAAATTATTCAGCGATAGCTGGGGAATGCGGGCCACCAGGGCGGCCACCACCTGCTGTTCTTCGTTGAGGATGGGTACAATAAAGCTGATGACATGTTCGCGGTCGTCCCGTTCGGCCGGGGTGATTTCCGGGTTATTGGTGGCAAAGGTCTCAATCACAGCAACCTGTTCTGACCTGGTAAGGGTGACTGGCTCGTCGGCCGGGTGATACACTTCCACTTGTTGATCGGCGTTGACCAGAATTAGCTGACGGTAAAGGGTGCGCTGGAAAACCTGGGTCAAAGCGGCTTTGCTGCGGCTTTTATCTTTGCTCAATAACCCTTCTTTGTCTTCAAACCGATCTACCACACTTTGTAAGTTGGTCTGGAAATCGGGAATCCCGGCCGAAACTGTTTGCACATTGTGGGACATCTGGTTGATCACCAACCGGGTAGAAACCACGACCGCCACATTAAACACAATGCCGGTCATCAAAAGAAACAGTAACGCCGCAAACAGGGTAAACTGGTTAAGCAGGCGCAACCGCAAACTGCGCTGGTTGGGGGAGGGGATGAGATTTTTTTTGCCCACCAGTTCGGGAAAGTTACGCAAAATGAGCAACACAATTAACCCGCCAACTGCCCCTTCTAACCCAGCAGCGATGAATGTTAAATCGGCCGTAAACAGGAAACGATCTAAGGCGGCATAATTGAGGGGAACGGCCGTATAAAACAACGGAGCGGCACTTTTTAACAGACTGACACTGGTAATGGCTAAAGTTCCGGCCACCACCGGGTGGCGCAACCAGGTATATAACCGGCCTGAATAATTTTGCTGCAACATCCAGGCCGCCAGCCCACCAGCAAAAGCAAAGTGGAAAGGGTCAAACCAGTTGTGTGAATCGCCAAAAGCCCGCCCCAACCCGCTAAAAACCCCCACCCACAAAGCTGCAAACGGCCCAAAAACAACCCCAGTAAATAATAACGGGGCCGCCGCCAACAGAGTCAGGTGGGGCAATAGCTCAGTGGGAACGGGTTGACGGGTGGGGATGGGGATAGGAAGTAGCTGGCTGGTGAGAAAAGAAGCGACACATAACCCTAAAATGCCCGTCCAGTGAGGCCGGGTAACTTTCCGCCAATCAGCCCAGGAAAGATAAAATAAGGTGACAAGTGCCAGGCTGTATAGCAGCAAAATGATGTAGGCAACGGGGCGTTCTGGGAGTG
>CAZPEJ010000190.1:0-8620 GCA_964585465.1 uncultured Ardenticatenaceae bacterium | reverse complement strand
ATGAAAATTAAACAACTTACAGAACTGAGATTGGAGATTGGAGATTGAACCAATCGCTAACCTCCAATCTCTAATCTCTTGTAGGTTATTTAATCTGCGTTCCTAACTGCTTACTGGCAACTTTTCCTCTGGCACCCAGCAGGCATGAAACCCTACCGGCACACGTTGCGGAATCCGCACACGCGCCAGGGGAGCATCGGTGATTTCTTTGGCGTTGAGGATGAGTAGTTCGGACATGTTTTCGCGCTCGTCGTAGATGAAGGAGAGCAAGTAACCATCATCTTCGCTGGTGGCGTGGGGGCGGGGAGCAAAGGGGGCTTCGGAACCAAAACGGCCGTTTCCAAACCAATGTGTCTGGGATGCACCCGTCGTCGTGTCGTATTTCACCAGGCCATCAAACGAGAGGGTGGATTCGCTGGAGATGTGGACATTGTAGGCATAACGGGAGGGCAGCCCCATGTGCAGGGTGTTGAGGGTGGGAAACTCCGTGTTGGCATCGTCAATTGGCCCTTCTTGCATTTCGCCCGTCCGCAGGTTAAACCGCCATCGGTAGTATTGGGCATCCAGGCGTAAATAAGCCAACATTCGCTCCAACGGCCCAACTCCTTCGCGGCCTGGTTCCGGCCGTTTCACGCGGCAGGCATCCAAAACCACCCATTCCCCCTCCTCCCAGGCGTTGATGGTGTGGTAGAGGTAACATGGTTTGGCCTCGAACCATTTAATGCTGTCGCTTTGGCCGTAGCGCGGGATGATGCCAAAGCGACTGGGCAGTTCGCGGTGGAAATCAATTTTGTAGCGGCCTGCTTTGGTGGCGGCCGGGTCGGCAAACAGGGGCAAGTCGTAGAGGATGGAGTAATGCTGGGTAATTGCCATATCGTGAGGCAAGCGCGGGCCGGGCAAATCAATGGGGACACAGTGGCTCAGGATGCCATCGGCCGAAACAACCCCGTAGGTCATGTAGGGTGGGCGTGGGCCATAGTCGAACCACATCATTTCGCCGCTGTTTTCATCTACTTTAGCATGGGCGGAGATATTGTTGCGGAGGTGGCCGCCAAAATCGGCCGGGCCAAGGGTTTCCAGGGTGCGGGGGTCTACTTTGTATGGTTTGCCTGAGAGATACCACAGGGCGATCAGGTTGCCATCGTGGAAAACCAGGTCGGTGTTGGCGGTATCTTTGACGGGCATGTCTTTGGGGTTGTTGCTCATGGGTTCCAACAGCCCTGTCCACAGCCGTTCTTCGGCAGATGATTCGCGCTCAAAAGCGGCCGTTTTTACCCAACGGTTGCGATAGGTGACTTTGCCATCGTGGATGTGAACGGCGTGTAACATGCCATCACCATCAAACCAGTGGTAACGCCCTTTGGGGGCAAAACGGGGGTTGGGGCCGTTGCGAACATACACCCCGTTGAGGTCTTTGGGAACTTCGCCGATGATTTCCAGATTTTCGGCCGTTATTTCTGTATGAATGGGTGAGTACTTACCCAACAAATAGGGGTTGGCTTCCGTTTCCATGGCAAAATTGACAACATCATTTCGGATCATGTTCTACTCCTTTTTTTCACCGCAAAGGGCGAAGGCACACAAACGTTTCGGGGAGGTGGTATTTGCGGTGAATTGGTTATCTTGTTAAGGAATGAAAACTAAACAACTTACAGAACTGAGATTAGAGATTAGAGATTGAACCAATCGCTAATCTCCAATCCCCAATCTCTAATCTCTTATAAGTTATTTAACCCGCGTTCCCAAATGGAAGTATAAAGGATTGTCTGGCGAAGGGGCAAAAAGTGGGGAGCGTTTTTAGTGAACAGTGAACAGTAACTGTTCACCGTTCACTGTTCACTGTTCACTGTTTACTGTTTACTATCCACTGCCCACCCTCTTTCCTACCGATTCAACAACTTCACAATCTCCTCATCCCCCCGTTCGGTAGCGACCTGGAGGGCGGTTTTGCCTTGCCAGTTGGTGCCGCTGCCATTGGCCCCGCGAGCCAGCAGCCAGCGCACCATGTCGGCCCGGCCGTGTGCCACAGCCCCTTGTAGAGCAAATTCCGCCTCTTGGGTATTGCCGTAAGCAGCGAGAAGGTCGGTAACGGCCGTATTTCCACTTTGCGCCGCATGGTACAAAAGCGAAATCCCGTGCGCCCCCACCGCATTTGCCAGATTGGGATTACTCACCAGGAACAACTCCACCTGATGCCGGTCGCCCAACATGGCTGCCGCGCAAATTGTCAGTTTTGCCCCTTGCGCCAGCAGATACTCCGCAATCTCCCGGTTGCCCACATGGGAAGCGGCCCCTAACGCCGTCTCATCCCACGCTTCATAACACGCATCCAGCAGGCGTGCGTCTTCCGCCAACAACTTTTTGACCTGCTCCAGGTCGCCGTGTGCGGGCAAGATAAACGCCCGAATTTGTTCTTGAGTTAATGCTTCTGACATGATTCTCCTCTTGAGACATATGATACAAAACATCTTATGTCTAAATCCATAAATTTTTAACCCCTCTATTTTGCCCCAAATTGTTTGGATTTTCCTCCTACAATGGGATGGTTTCTAACCTGTACTTAAGGGTAGTTAGTAAGCGTCCCAAAATAACTTCCTATTTTTGTTCGTAGTAACCGCTTCAGCGGTTTGGACAACTAAAGCCGTTACGACGAACTAATTTCTGGGCACTCACTTAGCGGTTATCAGTTGGAGAGATGGCAGCAATCTTACCGACTGCTGCCATCCAGTAGAAGTTTAAGGCAAAATGGCAAACCCATCCAGGAAGCTGTTGACCAGGTGGTTTGAGCCATCCCAGAACAGGGCCGGGTCGAAGTCGCAGACGGTGTGACTGCCCAGGCTGGTGGGGTGGCAGCCCAGCATGTCGCCGCCACTACCAGAGATGCCGTCAATCACAAACTGGCTGTCAAAGGCAAAGTAGAGGTCACCGCTGGTTTCATCTGCCAGATGACTTACCACGTCATAATACGTCAACCCCACATCGGAGCCGTCGAAGTATAACCCCCAACTGCCGATGGTGTTCTGGCCCAGTTGCACCGGGGTGAAGAGGAGCAAATCTTCGTCGTTGCCTTGCACCCCTGGCACAGAAACGGCCGCATTGGTGCTGATGAGTAACTGGTTATCTGGCAACAGTGTAACTACATCCACATCCTCCCCATCGTCAGTCAGCCCCACGTCGGAGCCATCGAAATACATCTGCCACACCCCGCGTGTTGTCTCGCCGAGCGATGTGGGGATAAAACGCACAATGTCGGAGTCGTCCACCGACCCCACGCCGCGCAGGGTGGTGGGGGTGTTCAGGCTCATCAGCAGGCTGCCATCTGCCTGTGGCGCGAAAGCATCCAGATTTGTGGCCCGTAACCCCATATCAGAACCGTCAAAATAAAGTTGCCACTGGTGAGTAACCTGGTCTAAAACGGCGATGTCTTCATTTTCAAAGTTGAGATCACCCGCCCAACTGTGGGTAGCGGTGCTGATGAGGATGGTGTTTTGGAAGATGGGGCGATCCAGGTGCAGGGTGACAACGCGCCGATTGCCGGTGTCTGCCACCAGCAGTAACTGTTCGTTCAACACGGCCACGCCTTGAGGGGAGAGGAAGGGGCCGATATGCCCATCAGTCGGCTCGTGGTAGGTGGCGAGCAGTGTACCATCTGGGGATAGGATTTTGATGAGGTGGTGTCCGGTGTCTGCCACTACTAGCCGTCCATCAGCGAAGGTGTCCAGGTGGGTGGAGGCTGAAAGATCGGCCGTTATCTGCCGCACAAACGTAAAATTGGTGCCATCAAAGTTGAACAGTTGCAGCCGGTTGTTCCCCTGATCCACCACCCACAATTGCCCGTCCGGGCTGAAGGTTATCCCTTGAGGATGGTTAAACTGACCGGGGGCCGTGCCAAAGCTGCCAAAACTGCTGACAAATAACCCCAATTCATCAAAAACTTGCAGGCGATGGTTGCCGCTATCAGCCACGACGATCCGATAAGGTGTGTCGCTTTTACCAATGCGGGGGGTGTCGCTGATGCGGAACTCTTCGATGGTGCCATTGGCTTGCAAATCCCCCCACAAGGTAGAGCCGATGTACAGGGTATTGGCTAAGGTGTCGGGCAGGTAGGCGGAATCGAGTTGATCCTTCTTTAATCCGTCTACATAGAGGGCGATGGTGCTGCCCGACCAGGTGACGGCTACATGATGCCACTCGCCAGCCAGCCAATGGGCGACGGAGGTGGCAACCCCTGTTTCGGTGGTGCTGTTCCACACGATAAACCGCAGGTTGTTGGCCCCGTCTTTGGTAATTCGCATTCGGTTAAACCATTGGTTGCCGACCTCGAAGAAGTTGTGGGTGAGGAAGTCGTTGCCGTTCCAGTCGGGGCGCAGCCAAAACTCGATGGCTCCCTGGGTGCGGTTGAGGTTGTTGGTGGAGGAGTAGGTGAGGGTGTCGCTGCCGTTGATGGAGACAGCTTGCCCATATCGGCCGTTTATGAAGCTGGTGCCATTGGCCGTGCCGGGTTCGCCTTGGGTGCCGGTGTAGCTGCCATCGAAGTGCAACAGCAGCAAGGTGTGGGCATCGTCGGCATAAGGGCCTTCAAGGGAGAGGGGGTGGCCCCAGGTGGCGATGCCTGCCGGGGTTTGGAATTGGCCGGGGCCGCTGCCTTGTTGCCCAAATTCCAAGATGGGGTTGGCGTATTGGTCGGCAATTCGCACGGAGTGACGGCTGGAGTAGGAATCGGTGGGGTGGCTGATGAGCAGGCGATTGGCTGAGTCCACTGTGAGGTATTGGGAGAATTCCAGGTGGTAGTGGGGGCTGCCGATGTTTTGCAGATAACGGCCGTTTGCATCTTGCCGCAGCAGGGCATACCCGTTTTGTGGGTCTAGGATGACCCGTGTGCCATCAGCCAGCAAGCCAATATCGGCCGGGTTGATGAAACGGGGCAACCAGGCGACGCGGTTAAAACCTGTTTCCAGGCCACTATTTAGAACGGCCGTTACTGCATACACCCGGTTTCCATCGGCAAATGTATCGGTGAAGCAGGTATCGGTGAGCAGGCTGCTGATTCGTTCATAGGTGTAGGCAAGTGGAGCCGCCCGGTACACATAATACCCCACCGTTGCTGGGGCGGATGGATCCCAGCAAAAGTAGCTGCTGTTTCCCTCGGCTCGATGGAAGTAGATGTAGGGAGGGCTGATGAGGTAGGAAGGTGGCACATGGGAAGGGATGGTGAAGGTGTGGTTGAGGGTGTTTCCTTGCCAGTAGGCCAGGTTAAAGTCCAGGATGTTGAGCCAGAAAAACTCCTCATGTTCGCCATAGGCCAGTTTGACCAGGAACATGTTTTGTTGCCCTACCACGTCAATGGGGCCAAAGGGGTTATCGTGCAAGGTGTGGCCGGTTTGAGTGGTGACACCGCCATTCACAGAACGATTGGGCAGAAGGAAACGGCCGTTTTCATCCGTCACCCCCACAATTTCTGGCACATTGTCTATTAGCCGATCCCCTACCCAGTTCACCGTTCCGTTTCGTTGGTACAACGAAACGGTCACCCCTGCTGCCGGATTGCCAGCATTGTTCAAGATGAGCAGCTCATTTTGTGTTGGAATGTCAAATTGATACTCCCCGTAATACCCCCGGCGATACCCTTTGGTGCTGGAGAGGCCCGCCGCGCTGTGACTGGAGTAAAAGTGGGGGTTGGTGTAGGGGGTAATATCCCCACCGCCCATCAAGTCGCCGTGCGGAAACATAAAGGCGAAATTGGTAGACGTGTTGTTCCGATCCAACACCCTTACCTCGGTAGCGAAGATGTTTAGGCGGTACAGGTCAATCAACCCGACCTGATGGCTTAATTCATGCACCAATGCCCAATCCACATCGGCCACCGGATCATACCCACCACTGTACAGGCGGTAATCTGCATCCACAAACCAGCCACCATCGGGGATGCCGTCGTAGATAGGTGGGGTGTTTGTCACCTCAATCCAGTTAATGCGGACGCGCTCGGTGATTCCCTCTGGGGTGGTGGGGTATACTGCGTTTTCAAACAGCCAGTTCATGGCGGCAATTTGCCGTTGCAGCCAGTTTTCGGCCGAATAGGGGAAAATGGGGTTCCAGGGGATGTTATATGTCTGGATCATGGCTGGGGTGATGGCAATTCGCAACCCCAGGGCGTTGGTTCGGTCTTGCAGGCTGTTGTTGTTTTCGTAGGTTTCGCCGATCAGGTTGGCCGGGTCGGCCACGAAGCGAATGGTGTGGTTGTCTACCACCCGTTCCCCGTCCATGGTGTGACCCCAGGGCCATTGGTAAACGGCCGTTTCCTCGGCCCCTGCCACTAATGAAGGCAACCAACCAGCCGCCACTTCTACATCATCCAGATACCAGGCATAGGCAAAAGCCGGGCTGGGTAACGTCCCCTTATTCACCACATGGGCGGTAAAGGTGACAATTTCGCCAGGATCAGGCCAGCGTTTTTCCGTTTCGCTGCCGGGGCAAAGCTGTGGCACACCATTGGGATAGGTGAGACAGTAGCTATGGTACATCGGGGCGCGGTTGATAAAGGTCACATCCAGATCAACCCCCTCTGGGACATCTAACAACAGAGTGGGGGGAACGTTTGCCACAGGGGAGGTGGGATAGGTTTCCCCCGGCAGTGGTTGACCACGCTGCAAAGTGGGAATGGGGGAAGTTTTGGCTGTGGTTGGCGCAGGAGAACTGATTGGGTTTTCCTGGGAACTGGCAGTTGGGGTTGACCAGGCAATGGTCAAGAGTAACAAAAGTATAAATAAACTTATTAACTTTTTCATCACGACACACTCGCTTTGACAAGGGCAGAGAGCGTTAGAGTATAGGTAGCTCCCTGACCTAAACTTGTCACACGAAGGAATTGTTCCTTGATGGCCCCTGGGATTGCAGCATCTTCCAAAGGTGCCGCAATCTGGTACCAGGGGTTTTTGGGGGGGTGCCGTGAAACGTAAAACGTGAAACGTGAAATTTCTCTGGTCACGTTTTACGTTTCACGTTTCATTGGTTGTCAACCCCTGAGTTCCCAAAGAACCCACCTGACGTTTGTCATTTTACGGCCGAATTTGCCCATTACACAATGTCCGGTTGCCAGCCATATCGCTGGTCATCAGGCGCACCTGACCCGGCCGGGAGGGTTGCATTAACTGGATGGTGACATCTACGGCCTGGGTGGTTCCCGGTGTGAAAACGGGAATGGTGACAAAGGCGTTTCGGCTTTGTACGATTTGAATGGTTGCCAACCCACTCTGGTTATCTTGAATGGTGACATGGCCGGTTGGCCCACTGGTATCTACCCAGGTGCAAACGGGTGGGGTGGTATCGGGCAGGGCTACCACTGCCTGGCAGGTGGAGAACTCGGAAGTTTCGCCTCTAGTAGCGGTGGCAGTTACCCAATAGCCGGGGGGAACGGCCGTTTCAAACATGACCGTAAAAGGCGCATTCCCATCACTGCCAGTTGTTACGTCCAAATTACCCAACCACCACTCACCTTCTCCATTTCCCGATGGATCGCAGGCGGTGTTGGCAAAAAACTGTAAGTTATAGAGATAACCTGGTTTACTATTCAGAACTCCCTCAATGGTGATGTAACCACCATCCGTATAAACTACAGACAAATCAGGGAAGTTTTGTAATAAGTAATCTGTATCGTTCGGATCATTGGGGGTAATGCCATTGTTGTTGAGGTCAATCCCTAACCCTTCATTGGCAAAAATGGCGTTATCAAACATGTATAAACCAGGGTATGATCCGGAATGGGGTTCGGAAACGACTCCATTCCCGCCGTTAAAGGCAATCGTGTTGCTGGTGATACTCAAATACCCTTGATAGATGCGAACCCCATCCCTTAGATTACCGAGTGGCTGGGTACCAGTGGCATCTGTGCCAATCAAATTGCCTTGCACCCAGTTGGAGGAGTCATTGTCATCCGCCAAAATGCCATCATAATTGTTGCCTGAAATGACGTTGGCTGTATTGGGCTGGGTGCCACCGATGGTGTTGTGATACCCATACACTACCACACCAGTGCCATTGGGGAGTGCATTTCGCCCAGTTGCGTCTGTGCCGATGTAATTACCCTGGATGACGTTATCATGCGGGTAACGATACCCAATGAAAATCCCTGTCCCATTTCCTGAAATGACGTTGCGTGCGGCCGGGGTGGTGCCCCCAACTGTCACATATTCCCAGGAGTAACCGCTTAGTGCTATCCCGGCACCATTCCCTCTGGGAACTGTTCCTGTAACATCGGTGCCAATAAAGTTTCCTTCAAATCGGTGCCCAATTTGTTGTAGGGCTTCACCAATATCTGAGCCGATAGCACTGCCGCTAAAACGATTGATGACCAGGCCACGAATGGTGACAGAACCAACTTCGGCCAAAATAGGTAATCCGTTTGCACCTCCAGCCAGACTGCCATCTAGTTCAATCATCAGAATGGCGTTTGATCCCAACTCGAACGGATTGGTGTTAGGTTGTGAACCTGGTTGGGTGTATCCGTCAATTACCATGCCGCTGTTGATTTGTGGTAGTTCGGAGAAGGGTTGAATGGTGTGGGGGCCGGGGCCGGGGATATTGAAAGTAATGACGGGGGTTCCAGAGGAGGCATTTGCCAGGG